>JACPAN010000007.1 GCA_016180815.1 Elusimicrobiota bacterium | reverse complement strand
TCGCGACCGGCCGCCACGGCCACGAAGCCGTCCAGGCAGGGGTAGACGCCGGACGGGAAGGCGGACGGGTCCCGGTTGCCAGCCTGCGCCCGGTTCTTGCCGGTCAGCCCGGCGTACACCCAGGTCCAATCCATGGCCCTGAGTAGCGCCTCGCACTGGGCGACCTCGAGGAACTGCCCCTGGCCTGTCCGGTCCCGGTAGTGGAGCGCGGCGAGAACGCCGAGGAAGACGGTAAGGAAGCCGATATATTTGATATTAGAAATAAGTGGTCTGGAATTACTCCTGACCCATTTATCATATTTTTCAATGGAACAGAACCGAAACAACCGGAGGATTTTTTTATAGAAGACCTGCAAGCTACCACGGCAGGAGAAGATTTTTTTTCTTTCGTTTGGGGGCGGGGGCCCAGGGGGTATAATTTTGGAGAATCTTGGGTGGGCAATATACCATCGTTGAAATCGCTATCAGAGGACGGTTATCATATTCTTTTAATACCTGGGACTTATGCGGCGACCAGTTTTTCCGAGACCTGTGGGAATAAAAAATTTTTGAGCTTATTAATCAATTTTGGCAAATGTCGTTTTGAACGAAAAATTCTTAAGCGCGTAACTTGGCAAAAACCCATCGACGCTAACTCCAAAGAATTTAAAGAATGGAAAGCCCGTATTCTTTCTCTAATCGAAGAAGCAAAAAGAGCAAAGCGCCAGCGCGCTAAATAAAAAAATTTTCGGGTTTAGAACTTACCGGGCCGTTCTTACTAGGCGGAAGCCGATAGAATTTTGATTGTTGCTTTGACGGCTTGCGTAACGATCAGCAGAACGCAGCATTTTTGCTTCGATATGCCATGAGCCACCGCGAATAGCCCGCAGTGATCCCGAGGTAGGACCTGTGGGATTGATAGTCAAAGAAGCTAAATCCGTTAATCCATAGTTTCTGTCGTAAAAATCCTGAGTCCATTCGCGAACATTGCCGTGCATATCAAAGAGGCGCCAGGGGTTTTGGTTTTTGGCGGCCACGGCGTGGGTTTTTGCGTTTGAGTTGCCGTTGTGCCAGCCATAGTCATCCAACTCGTTGCTGGCGTTTGTCCCAAACGAATACGGGGACTCTGTGCCTGCTCGGGCGGCGTATTCCCATTCGGCTTCGGTGGGCAGGCGGTAGGTGTGCGTTTCTTGAATATTATTCAACTCATTGATGAAGGCTTGGGCGTCGTCCCAGGACACGGATTCAACGGGGTGATTGGCGCAGAGGCTTACACCGGAAACGGTCCGGTAATTGCCGGTGTCGCAATTTTCCCGGGCGCTGAATGAAGACGGGTTCCTGCCCGTGACCGTGTAGTATTGAAGCTGGGTGACTTCCGTGGCCTGTATTTCAAAATCATTGGTGAGCCTGACCGGATGCCGGGTTTCGTCATTGTCCCGGTCCGCCTCCGTGCTCGGGCTGCCCATTCTGAAATCTCCGGCGGTGATGGAAACAAACCTGGCGGCAAAGCCTACTTTGCTCTCATCTAAGGCATCAGCGGGTTTTGAGGCTTTGGAACTGCCGTTTTTGACGGCGGCGACCTTGGCTCCGGCAGCGATCGGGGCGCTTCGATGAGCGGGGCCTGAAGCCGATGAAGGAGCTTTGGCGCCGGCTTGCGCCTGGAAAGCGCCTTCCGCATTGCGGGCTAAATGATCGGGGCTTTCCGAATGGGCGAGGCTAAAACATCCTAAAAGAGCGGCAGCGGTTAAAATTTGTCGCAACATTTGATTCCCTCCGTATTCTTAAACAACCCCATTATTCTATATCGCCTGGCTAAAAATTTCCTAGGCCTTAAGGCCCATATTAGGATGGGATTTTCGTTGAGGTTTTGTCCATGTCTAAAGTCCCAGCAGTTTATGGGTCTTTAGACCCTAGTGGAGATTCGGTTGATGGGGGAACAATCAAAACAGCATGTTGTCTGTTCGCCGCCGTTTCATTTTCTTTTTTGCCGCCGCTGTTCTTGTCTGGCCGCAGTTCCGGGCGCACGCTCAGGACGCCAGATGCGGTTTGACTCAAGATTGCCTCGATGCGGTTGATGAAGCGCCGGTTTGCGTCGCTTGGTACGATGATTTAAGCGCCGAAGTCGACAGGATTTCTTCTTTGCTCCTTGGAGCTTCCGACGTCGCGGACAGCGTCAACGTCCAAATTTTGCCCTGGGTCAGAACTTGGGGCGTGACCATGCAGAATCCTCTCGGAGGGTTCCTTATCGGCCTGGAACGAAGAGTTTTGGAAGTGATGACGAACGAGCATGAAATGGCTTTTTTGATCGCGCATGAAATCGTGCACGCGCAGAAGGACCATGGCGCCCTGCGGCAGAAATTTTTTAATTTTCAGGATTCTTTGCTCAATAGTTTCAGCGCCGCCCCTATCGGCGTTTCCGCGTTATTGGCCTTGCAGGCCGACTTTGCGAATTCCAGGAATCAATTCCTGCTGACTCAGGAAACCGAGGCGGATTGCCGGGCCGCCGCGCTGATGGAGGCGGCCGGGTTCGACTCGAGCCAGTCGCCGATGTTTTTCAGGCGCATCGCTGATTTAAGGTGGTCGGAAAAAACCAACGCGCCGTTGGACAGCCGTTATGAAATCGTCATTGATGAGTCGGCTCTCACCCACGGCTCTTTGTTGACCAGATTACAGCGCGTTGAACGCTGCTCCCAAGCCGCTCAGCGAACACTTGCCCAGCCCGGTCTCTGAGAGTAAAAAGTAAAATTCTGCCGTGGCGATTCCCTGGGCATCAGCCCCTTTGACGGAACGATCCGATTTACCTGCCTCGATGTTCACGCTGATTAAGCGCGTTTGGGGTTTCGGCGAGCTGTTGCCTCTACAGCAAGAGGCGATGGCCGCCATTTTGGAGGCAAGGGATTCTTTGGTGGTGCTGCCCACGGGCGGCGGCAAGTCTCTTTGTTATCAAGCGCCGGCTGCTGCCGGCTCCAAGACAGCCGTCGTCATCTCCCCTTTGATCTCATTGATGAAAGATCAGGTGGACGCTTTAAATGAAGCCGGCGTTGCCGCCGCTTTTCTTAACAGCAGCCTAAGCCGGGAAGAGCAAAAGCTGGTGGAACAGAAGGCCTTAGCCGGGCAATACCGGCTCCTTTATGTTGCCCCGGAGCGGGTGGTTGGTCCTGATTTTACGGCGTTTCTTAAACGTTTGCCTCTATCTTTCTTTATCGTGGACGAGGCCCATTGCATCAGCCAGTGGGGGCATGATTTTCGCCCGGAATACAGAGCCTTAAGCCGTCTAAAGCAGGAGTTTCCGGAGTTGGCTTTTCATGCCTTTACGGCCACGGCTACCGAGCCTGTCCGCCGGGATATCGCCGATCAGCTCGGAATGAGAAACCCTTTGATTCTGGTCGGCAATTTTGACAGGCCGAATTTGACGTATCGGGCTCTTCCCCGGAACCAATTAATTCAGCAAATCGAAGCTGTGCTTGGGCGCCATTGTAAGGAATCCGGCATCGTCTACGCCATTCGCCGCTCGGATGTCCAAGATATTTGCGCCTCCTTGAATTCAAAAGGAATCAACGCTTTGCCGTATCATGCCGGCCTTGCCGCCGCCGAGCGTCAGGCGAATCAGGAGGCTTTTGCGCGGGAAAAAATTGACGTGATGGTGGCCACCGTTGCCTTCGGCATGGGGATTAATCGTTCCAATGTGCGCTACGTCATTCATGCCGGACTGCCCAAATCCATCGAGCATTATCAACAGGAAACCGGCCGGGCCGGGCGCGATGGTTTGCCGGCGGAGTGCGTCTTGTTTTATTCCGGCGAGGATTTTTTCACTTGGAAATTTATTTTGGGGAAAGAGGGATCGCCGGCCTTGGGCGCTGATTTGAAGAAACTCGGCGCCATGAGTGATTTTGCGCGCGGCGGGTTTTGCCGGCATGCCTATCTCGTCGCTTATTTCGGTCAGGAGTGGGCGGGCGGTGAATGCGGCGCTTGCGACTTTTGTCTGGGCGAAACGAAAATCGTGCCCGAATCCACCCTGATCGCCAAAAAAATTATTTCAGCGGTTTACCGCTTAAAGCAAGCCTTCGGCGCTGATCATGTGGCCGACATTCTCCGGGGCGCCCAAACAGACAAAATCAAACGAAACGAACACGATCGCCTCTCGACCTATGGATCCCTGGGCGATCATCCTAAAAGGGATATCAGGCTGTGGATTGATCAGCTTTTAAGCCAGAATTTTTTGACCAGAGCCGGGGAAGAATACCCGGTCTTGGCGCTCGCTCCACAGGCCGCCGCCGTGCTTAAGGGGGAAATCGAGGTCAAGCTGTCATCTATCGAGAAACCGAAGAAAGAAAAGGCCCCCAGGCCTTCAAAGGTTCCACCCCCCGGCCTCGATGCTGATCAGGCGTTGTTTGAGCGGCTTAAAACTTTGCGCCGGAGGATTGCCGATGAAATGGGTGTTCCGGCGTATATTGTTTTCGGAGACCGTACTCTGCTTGAAATGGCTGATCTTAAACCGGTCGACAAAGAAACGTTGCGTCAAATTTGGGGCGTCGGCGAAAGGAAAATGGAAAATTTCGGCCGGCGTTTTCTTGATTGTATTCGCGACTATGCAAGCTCGAATCGTTGACCCGATCCCGATGTTTTCTGCGCTAGGCCGGTTTACCGGCCTGCTCTTGGAAGATTTTCACGAATGCTTCCAGGGCTTCGATCCTTTTTTCCAACTGGGTTAAGCGGTCCGCGCCGCCGTTAGTTGCGGTTTTGGTTTTAGGGAGTTCCACCGCAGCGCCGGGCGCGGCTCCCGAGAAAAGATGCTGATAGCGCGTTTCTTTTTGCCCGGCTTGGCGCGGGAGGCGGGCGACGATGGGGTCGGTTTTCGCGCATAACTCCTGCAAGAAGCCTTCCACTTCCGCGGTGCCTAAAAACGTGCACAGCCGGTCGGTGCGCCCTTTGATTTCTCCGGGCGTTTGCGGGCCGCGCAAGAGCAAGACGCAAATCGCGCCGATGAGCTTGGGTTCGCTGCTGTTTAATAAATTTTCGATGTGATGCCGGAATTTAGGAACCCGGTCACCGGGAACATGCAATCGCTCAACCAGCCCTTTATCCATGAGCGTCTGAAGATCCCGGCCCATGGTTTCCGTATCCAAATTCATGACCGGCTCCCGGCTTGACTTTTGATTGCAGGCATTAAGCAGGGAGTTAAAAGTCAGGGGGTAGAGTTCCGGCGTGGTCAGGGATTTTTCCACCAGAGACCCCAAAATGCGGGCTTCGATGGGGGTTAATTCAACCGGCATGGTTTTATTTTATCGTAAATGGGACTCGCGGCGCGAATACCGGATATTGTTGCCCATGAATTTCCCCAATTTTAGACAAAATTTTAGACTAAAGTCCTAATTGCTAATAGGGACTTAAGTCCTATTTTGAGATAGGCCGATCTTGCCATAATGATTAACCTATGGTGAACCTGCAGGGGAAAAGAGCTCTTATTTTGGGGGTGGCGAGCGAAACCTCCATTGCCTGGGCCATGGCCAAACGCTTCGACGCTCTGGGGGCTCAGATCATTCTGGGGTATCAATTCCGTTACCACAGCCGGGTCAAAGACCTGGTTTCTCAACTTAAGAACCTGGCCGGTTTTGAGCGCTGCGATGTCACGAAGAATGATGAAATGGCTGATTTCTTCGGCAAATTAGCGGCTCCTATCGATATCATCGCGCACTCCCTGGCTTATGCGCCGGCCGCGGCTTTGGAAAACCCCATCGTCCAGACAGCGGACGATGACTTTGCCCAGGCCTTGGCCGTCAGCAGCCATTCCTTGGGCAAGGTCGCCCAATACGCCCTGCCCCATATGACCAACGGGGGGAGCATTATTGCGTTGACGTATCTTGGCAGCCAGAGGGTTTGCGCCAATTACCGGGTGATGGGCGTGGCCAAGGCGGCCTTGGAGGCGTATGCCCGCGAATTGGCTTTTGAGCTTGGCCCCAAGAAGATCAGGGTCAACACCATTTCAGCCGGGCCCATTAAAACCCTGGCCGCAAGCGGCGTTAAAGATTTTGATCTGATCCTGGACTACAACAAGGCCGTGGCCCCGCTGAGGGAGAACGTGCTCCAGGAGGACGTCGCGGACTGCGCCGCATTTTTAGCTTCGGACGCGGCGCGCATGATTACCGGTCAGACGATTTTTGTGGATGCCGGCTACTCGATTGTCGGCGTCCCGACATTAGCTTAGGGAGGGTTGCCTGATTACGAAAGAACCGGGTCTTATGCCTATTGCCATCGTCGGCATGGGCGGGGTATTCCCCAACGCTTCCAATATCGCGGGCTATTGGGACAGCATCCTTCAGGGTAAAAGCGCCATCATCGAGGTTCCGCGCGAGCGCTGGGACTGGCGTCTTTATTATGACTCCGACCCCAAGGCCCTGAATAAAACCTACTCCAAAATCGGGGCTTTCGTCACCGGATTTCGTTTCAATCCGCTGGAATTTCGAATCCCGCCTCATGTGGCCCGGCAAATGGATATGGTCCAGCAGTTGGCGGTGACGGCCACGCATCAGGCTCTGGAAGACGCGGCCGGCGCCGCAAAATCCTGCGATCCGGAGCGCACCGCCGTCATCTTCGGCAATTCAATGGGGGGAGCCAAAAAGGATTTCACGGATTTGCGCGTTTACGCCGTTGAGTTTGAGTCCGCTTTAAGGTCGGGCCGGGTTTTCGGCTCCCTTGACAGCGCGGCCCAAAGCCGCTTGATCGAGGAGATGCGCGGCGCCGTGGTCATGGACAAAGAGACGATCACCGAAGACACCATGCCCGGCGAGCTCTCCAACGTGATCGCCGGGCGCGTGGCCAATGTGTTCAACCTGCACGGCGCCAATTTCACCGTGGATGCGGCCTGCGCGTCGTCTTTGGCCGCCGTGGACATGGCGGTCAAGGGATTGAGGATGCTCGATTACGACATGGTGATTTGCGGCGGCATCGACCAGATGATGGCTCCTCCCGCTTACGTCAAGTTTTCCAAGATCGGGGCCCTGTCGGCCGACGGCTCATTTCCTTTCGATGCCCGGGCGAACGGCTTTGTCATGGGCGAAGGGGCCGGCGTTTTGGTTCTCAAAAGGTTGGACGACGCCATGCGCAACGGCGATCGAGTGTACGCGCTGATTCGCGGCATCGGGGCTTCCTCCGACGGCCGGGGAAAAGGCATCACCGCGCCCAATACCAAGGGGCAAAAAATGGCCGTTGAGCGGGCCTTTAAGGGTTTGGATTATACGCCCGGCGGCGTTCAATTGGTGGAAGCCCACGGCACCGCAACCAAGGTCGGGGACAAAACCGAGGTCGCCGTGCTTCAAGAGGTTTTTGGGCCTTATGCGCAAGGACGCCAGAGCATCGGCCTGGGCTCCGTCAAATCTCAAATCGGGCATTTGAAAGCCGCGGCCGGAGCAGCCGGCCTGATCAAGACGGCGCTGGCCATTCACCATAAAATCCTGCCTCCCTCCATCAATTTTGAAACCCCGAATCCCGACATCGATTTCGGCAACTCGGCTTTCCGGGTCGTTACCAAGGCCCAAGAATGGGCGGCTGGAAACGATAAAAGAAGGGCCAATGTCAGCGCGTTTGGTTTCGGGGGCACGAATTTTCATGTGGCTTTAGAGGAGTTTGACGCGGCGCGCGCGCCCAGGACATCGGCCGCATCAAAGGAAGAGCGAACGCAGGATGAACCTCGCCGGATGGGGAATGTTTCCTTCAAGCCCGATGCTGTTTGGGCCGACACGTTGGCCTGGACCGGCGACAATCCCGATGGTCTGCGCAATCAGGCCGGGTCTTGGCCGGCGGACACGCTCCCTTGCGTGGGAGCCCCGCTGCTTTGGAGTAAGCTCGATCCCGCCAAACCGTGGAGAGCGGCATTAGCCGCGGAAAACAGCGTTAAAGCCCGGGAAAAAATCAGCGCCCTTCAATCAGCCTTGTCCGTTGGCGGCGCCGCGCTTTCATCGCCGGCCTTGAAGGTCAAGGGCATTTTCGTCAAAGCGACGGCGCGCCCCGCGCGCCCGAAAATCGGATTTCTTTTCCCCGGCCAAGGCTCGCAGTATGTGGATATGCTCAGGGACCTGTGTCAAAAATACGAAACGGTTCGGGACACATTCCTTGAGGCGGACCGGGTTTTGGAGCCTTTGCTCAAAGCCAAATTAACGGACATTTTGTTTTCTCAGGAGGGGGAGAGCGAGGCGGATCGAGCCCGGCGCGAGGAACGGATTAAGCAAACCGAGATCACCCAGCCCGCGGTGCTGACCGCGGACGTGGCCTTATCCCGTCTGCTTGCGAGCTTCGGCGTCAAGCCGGACGTGGTTTGCGGCCACAGTTTGGGTGAGTACGGCGCCTTGGTGGCGAGCGGCATTTTGAGTTTTGAGGATGCTCTTGTCGCGGTCTCAGCCAGGGGCCGGGAAATGGCCTCGGTCAAGGTTCCTGATCCCGGCAAAATGGCCTCGATTGCCGCGCCTATGCAGGAGGTCGAGGAACTTTTAAAAACAGTTCCGGGCTACGTTGTCATCGCCAATAAAAATAGCCCGAACCAGACTGTGATCGCGGGCGAGTCCGCAGCCATGGAAAAGGCCGTGGCTTTATTCCACCAAAAAGGTTTCCAGGCTCAGATGATTCCCGTTTCCCACGCCTTTCATTCGGCCATCGTGGCTCCGGCTGAAGGGCCTTATGGGGAATCGTTGTCCAAGTTGAAGTTCGCGGCGCCGGCCATCCCGATTCTCTCCAATGTGACGGCTGATTATTACCCGAGCGATGCTTTGGGCATCCGCGGCCTTTTGGTCCGGCAGATTTCAAGCCCCGTTGAATTTATCCGGCAGATCGAGCGCATGCACGCTGACGGGGTGCGTCTCTTTGTCGAGGTCGGCCCCAAGCGGGTTTTAACGGCCTTGACGTCGGGCATTTTGGAGCAGGCGGCGGATGTCGTTGTCGCGGCTTCCAATCACCCCAAGCGCGGCGGCGTTTATGAATTTCAGGAGCTCTTAGCCAGGATTTTTGCCGAAGGCGTTGACGTTGATTGGTCCGGCAAGGACCCGGTCAAGAGCCAAGGCGTTTACACCGCCGATTATTCGGCTTGGAGCCGCTCGCAAATGGAACCGGCGGCAATAACCCCGCGCGTTGAGCAGGTCCCGGCTGCTTTGGCTTCTCATCGTCTGGCGTCGACGCAGCCCCAAGCCGTCATCTCCGGCATTGCAGCCGGCGTTCCCGGAAGCTGGGACAAAATTTTCCGTGAGGGGGCTTTAGATGAAATCCTGCGCGGCCAAAACCTCATCGAGCGAATTCCCGAGGCGGAGCAGGCCAAGCAAATCGGTAAAAAAATCGTGCGTCTGGTTAAATCCGCCACCGGCGATCATTCCATGGAGGAATTGCGCACGACCAAAGACGCCATCAAGCTTGCGGCGCGCGCCGGCGAGTTTGATTTAAGCGAGGAGTTCGGCGTGCCCGAGGCCTTGGCGGACTCGATGGACCGGACCTTCCGCCTTGCTTTGGCGGCGGGGCTGAGCGCTCTAAAAGACGCGGGAATCCCCTTGGTGGAGCAGTACAGGAAAACTTCGGTGGGCGGCCGGATACCCACGGGGTGGAGGCTTCCCGAAGCCCTGGCGGATGAGACCGGGGTCATTTTTGCCGGCGCTTTCCCCGGGATTAACAGCCTTGTTGAAGAGATCAACAAATTTTACGGCGCTCAATCCGAAGGCGGCCGCGAGTACGCTTTCCCGCGTGACTTTTTAGTCAAAGTGCTTGCCCTTGGGCATTCCCAGCTCGCCCAGTGGATCGGCGCCAGAGGGCCTTCGGCCTGCATCAACGGCGCTTGCGCATCCACGACCCAGGCCGTGGCCTTGGCCGAGGACTGGATCCGTTTGGGCCGGGCCAAAAGAGTCGTGGTGGTGGCCGGCGATGACATCACCAATGAGAATCTCCTTGAGTGGTTCGCGAGCGGATTTTTGGTCGCCGGGGCCGCGTCCACCGAGGGCGCCGTTTCCCGCGCGGCTTTGCCTTTTGACCGGCGCCGCCACGGCATGCTGATCGGGATGGGCGCGGTCGGGCTGGTCGTGGAAGCCAAAGAGGAAACGGCGCGTCGAGGCGCGCATCCATTGGTTGAAATTTTGGCGACGGAGTACGCCAATAGCGCCTATCACGTGACGCGCCTTGACGTCAATCACGTGGCTGCGGTCATGGATAAGCTTTTAGCCAAGGCGGAAGCGCTTTGGGGTTTGCTCAGGAAAGACGTGGCCAAGTCCATGCTTTTTATGTCCCATGAAACCTACACCCCGGCTAGAGGCGGAAGCGCTCAGGCCGAGGTGGTGGCCCTGAAAAAAACCTTCGGTCCCGACGCCGCCAAAGTGATCGTCGCCAACACCAAAGGTTTTACCGGCCACACCATGGGCGCCAGTCTTGAAGACGCCGTGGCTATTTGGAGCTTGGTGAGCGGGCAGGTTCCTCCCATCGCCAATTACAAGGAGCCTGACCCCGAGCTCGACGGCATTACGCTGAGTCCCGGCGGAGCCATGGAGCTCGACTATGCCCTTCGGCTGGCCGCGGGTTTCGGTTCTCAAATCGCCATGACTTTGGTGAAAAAGGTTTGGAAACGCTCAACGCCCAGGATTTACGACGCCCAGCGCCATGGCCGATGGCTCAAAGAGATTTCGGGATTTGATTCGCCCAAATTGGAAGTCGTGCATAACACGTTGAGGTTTGCCTCGGCTCAAAACAGCGAAGCCAATAAAGAGCCTGCGCCGGTTGTGTGCGTGGCGCCTGCGGCCAAACCAGCTCCGTCCGTCGTCAATCAGGCGGCCCGCCCTGCCGTCACCGTCGCTGAGCTGAAACCGGCAACGACCGAGACGGGGAGCCCGCTCGGCGGGCCGGCGAAGGAAGTGCGGAATCTTCGGGAGAAGATTCTGCCGAGCGAGGATTCCGCGCGCGAAGCGGTTGTCGGCTTAGTGAGCGAAAAAACAGGCTACCCCAAAGAAATGCTTGAGCTTGATTTGGACATGGAAGCGGACTTGGGCATCGATACGGTCAAGCAGGCGGAGCTTTTCGGCATGATCCGCGATCGTTTCCAAATCCCCCGCAAAGAGGGCCTTTCGCTGAAGGATTATCCGACCATTCGCCATGTGATCGGTTTTGTTTTAGCCAATACGCAGGCCGCCGAGCGAACGACTCCCGTCGTTGAGAAGGAGAAACCTGCTCCGGCTCAGGAAATCAAAAAGGCATCGCCGCCCGTAGTCCAGTCCGGCTTTAAGCGCAGGGTTCCTGTCGCTGTTTCAACGCCGCCGGCGCAAACAATGTTGCGCAAAATCGACGCGTTGAAACCGATTTTTGTCGCGGGCGCCGCAGAGCCGCTCCGGCGGAAATTCGCGCAAAGCCTTCGGGCCTTGGGCTATACGGTTCATGCGGCGGATGATGGCTCTTCTGCTGAGCCCGCAGCTTCCTTTGGGGGAATTTTTTATCTGGGCGGCCTAGACCTGAATCCGCAAGTGCTGCCTGGGGAGGCGCTTGCGCCGTTGATGCGATTGGCCAAATCCGCGCCGGATGATCTCGTGTTTTTATTCGTTTTAACGGCCATGGACGGCCGCCATGGGCTGAATAGGGAAAATCCCGCTCTTTTTAATCCGTCTCAAGGCGCGCTGATCGGGTTTGCCAAGTCATTGGCCAAAGAGCGGCCGGGTGTTTTGGTGAAGTGCTTGGACCTGGCCCCTCATCTTTCTTGCGAAGATATGGCTAAGCTGGCGATGGAAGAGTTCAGCCGCGGCGACGACGCGGTTGAAGTGGGATTGGACCCGGCGCGATGGGTTGTTGAGACCGTTGAGGAGCCCGTCGGCCCCAGCGTCTCTGTGTCTTGGACGCCGGGCAAAACGATTTTGATTACGGGTGGAGCCCAGGGGCTCGGCTACGAGATGGCTAAGGCGTTGGCCGGGCGATTCCGTCCCCGTTTGATTTTGCTCGGCCGCACCGAGCTTTGTCCCGAATCCGAAGCCTGGGCCGCCATGAGCGCCCCGCAGCTTCAAGAGCTTAAATCCGGCCTTTGGAACGACTTGAAGGCCCGGCAGGGAAAAGCCACGCCCATGCTCCTTGAGCGGGAGTTTTCCAAAGTCACCAAGTCGGTCCAGGTTTTTAAGAACATCGAGGCGCTGCGGCTATCCGCGGAAAGCGTGGAGTATGTGCGCTGCGATGTCGGCAACGAGTCTGAACTTAAGAAAACCATCGATGATTTGTCGGCGAAATACCCCTCGATTGATTGCGTCATCCATGCCGCCGGCGTTGAGGAAAGCAAGCTTTTAAGCGACAAATCCGAAGAGAGTTTTTGGCGCGTTGTCGACACCAAGGCGACCAGCGCTTATCATTTAGTCCGTACCGTTCCCCAAAAGCCAAATCAGGTTTGGGTATTTTTAGCGTCCGTTGCCGGACGTTTCGGCAATATGGGCCAAACCGATTACGCCGCTGCCTGCGATTATTTGGCCAAACTGGCCCGGCGCATGACAGTGGAGAACCGGACAGCTTATGCTTTCGATCTCACGGCTTTTTCCGAAGTTGGGATGGCCGTCAAAGCAAGCATCAAAAGCGCCCTGGAGGCCATCGGGGTCGAGTTTATGCCGCCGGCCGTGGGCGTTTCCATGATGCTTGAGGACATGGCTTCAGGGAATGGAGGCGAAATTGTGCTGGCGGGTCGCTTGGGAAGTTTTGAGAAAAGCCGCTTGCCGGCAGTCTTCGCTGCGGCTAAGACGCAGGAGAAAAAAGCTGTTGTTTCCAAAATTTTTTCTTTAGACGAAGATATGTATTTGGCGGATCATCGGGTTGCCGGGGTGCCTTATGTGCCGGGCGTCATGGGCATGGAGCTTTTTGCCGAGACCGGGGCCGGGTTTTACGGGCCTGGCGACGGTTATCTCCGCAATGTCCGTTTCGATCTTCCGATCAAGCTTTTAAGGGACAAGCCTGTTTCCGTGCGCATTGTCGCGGAGAAGGGAGACGCTGGACCGGTTCAAATGCGCATTGAAAGCGACTTTATCAGCCCCTCGGGCATCAAACTCGGCGCGCCTCGAGAACACTTTCACGGGGAGTTTGTCTCCGGGCGCCTGGAGTCGTCATGGAATAATTTATCCAAACCGCAAATTCCCGGGACGCCCGCCGTTTTATCTCCCGAAATTTATTCTTTTTATTTCCACGGGCCGCGCTTTCAAGTGTTGAAGTCCATTTTGGCCCTCGGGGATCGATCTGTTTTAGCTCAGTACCAGCGGCCCGGAGCCCCGCTATGGAAGGACACGAAGCCCAGGACTCTGTTTTACCCCATGCTTTTTGAAGCGGCTTTCCAGGCCTGCGGCTGGTATGACCATAAGGTGTTCAACAAAATGTCCCTTCCCGATTCGCTGGGGCACGCCCAAATTTACCGGCACCCCGAGAAAGCCAAGGAGTTCTATGTCTACGCCGCGTTCCGGGAAACGGACGCGCAAGGCAAAAGCGTTTTTGACGCTTTCGTCTTCGATCAAGACTTCAATCTGTGGGCCGAACTCGGCCAATACCGGATGATACGCCTGTGAGCCTGTTCATCAAACTCGTTCCTGTCGCCGGCGTGGAGCCTGAGCATTGCGCATTGTTGACGCCGAAGGAAAACAGGATGTTGATGGGTTTTAAAATCCGCAAAAGACAAGCGGAGTGGCTGGCCGGCCGCATGGCCGCCAAGCGCGCGCTTGTGGAGGCCCTGGGTTCGCTCGGCCATTCGGTGAAACCCCAAGACATCGAAGTGTTGCCCGATTCCTCGGGCCGGCCCCTGTGGAGCCTCACCAATGCGGATGCTTCCGCGGTTCCCGTCGCTGCCGCTTGTTCTCTTTCACACAGCGGCGAGTGGGCGATCGCCTGCGCTTCGATCGCCAGCCGGCGCCTGGGCATCGACATCGAGAAAATTGAGGACCGGCACCCTGCTTGGTTCGAAGAGGCGTTTCACCCGGCGGAGCGCGCGGGGATCATCTCCATTGAAGCGGCCGCGGATTGTTGGGCGCAAAAAGAGGCTTTGCTTAAATTTTTAGGTTTGGGCTTGAACTGCGATCTCTGGAACGTCCGGCCGCCGTTGTTCTTCGGCCGCGCCAAAGAGGCGCATGAAAATCTGGGCGCTCCGGCGGTCCACATGAGAAGATGGAGCATGGGTTCCTACCGGCTGGCGCTGGCTTATTCATAAAAATTTTTATGGAAATCGAAAATAATCCGTTAACAGTCGAGAAAGTGATGCCCGCGGCCTTGAAAAAAAGCCGCAGCGCTTTGCCGAGCGCTAAAACCAAACAGCTCGTCGAGCTCAAGGAACAATGCGTCCAAGGAACTTCGCCGGAGAAAATCGAGGCTCAAAAGGCGAAAGGCAAACTCACGGCCCGCGAGAGAATCGGGTACCTGCTTGATGAAGGCAGTTTTCAGGAAATTGGTCTCTTCGCCAAGACTCGAGCCAAGGATTTCAACCTGCAGGAGAAATGCCCTCCCGGCGACGGCGTGGTGACGGGCATCGGCCGGATCCGCGGAAAACAAGTCGCTCTTTTTGCCCAAGACTTTACGGTATTGGGCGGCTCCCTGGGCTTGGCCCATGCCGTCAAAATCGCCCGTTTGATGGACATTGCGATCGAGAACAAAATGCCGATTATCGGGCTGCTCGATTCCGGCGGAGCCAGGATTCAAGAGGGCGTCGATAGTTTGGACGGCTACGCCCAGGTCTTTGCCAGAAACGTCAAGGCTTCCGGCGTTGTTCCGCAGATCTCCGCTATTTTGGGCCCCTGCGCCGGAGGCGCGGTTTACTCCCCGGCTTTAACCGATTTTGTTTTTATGGTCGAGGGCATCAGCCACATGTTCATCACCGGGCCGGATGTGGTTGAAAAGGCGACCGGAGAGAAAGTTGATTTTGCGACGCTGGGGGGCGCGCTCATGCACGGCCAGCAAAGCGGCGTCTGTCATTTTGTGGCTCAGAGCGAGCCGGATTGTTTCCGGCAGATCAAGGAGCTGTTAAGCTACCTGCCCGGCAGCTTCCGGGAGAGCCCGCCTTCCGCCATCACCACGGACAAGGAGACCAGAGAAGTTCCTGTTCTTGAGCTTTTATGCGAAATGGACCCCAAAAAACCCTATTGGGTTCAGCACGCCATCCGCCAGGTCGCGGATGAGCATAAATTTTTTGAAATTCATCAAAATTACGCCAAAAACATCGTGGTCGGATTTTTGAGGCTGGGGGGCAAGGTTGTCGGCGCGGTGGCCAATAATCCGGCTCAAATGGCGGGCGCTTTGGATACCCATGCCTCTCACAAAGCCGCGCGTTTCATCCGGTTTCTCAACACCTTCAATATTCCGCTGTTGACGTTCGTGGACGTGGGCGGCTACTGGCCCGGCGTTGACCAGGAGCAAAACGGCATCATCCGCCACGGCGCCAAACTCCTCTTTGCCTATGCCGAGGCCACGATCCCCAAAGTCACGGTTATTTTAAGGAAGGCCTATGGGGGCGCCTATATCGCCATGGGCTCCAAATTTTTAAACGGCGATTTTAATTTCGCGCTGCCTTCGGCGGAGATCGCGGTGATGGGGCCCCAAGGGGCCATTGAAATTCTTTACTCCAAAGAGATCAAGCAATCGCAAAATCCAGCGGCAACGAGAGAACAGTTGAGCCGGGAATATGCCGAGAAGTTCGCTTCTCCTTATCAAGCCGCGGCCGCCGGTTCCATTGATGAGGTCATCGAGCCCAAGATGCTGCGCACGCGGCTTATCCGGGCTTTCCAGGCGTTGGCGCAAAAGAGAATGCCGGGCGCCCAGGTCCTTAAGGGCAATATCCCTCTTTAGGAACGCGGGCGGCGGAAAGGAATTTACTGGATGCCTAAAAGTTCGACGTCGAAGATGAGATCGGCGTTGGGCGGGATCACGCCGCCGGCTCCTCTTGAGCCATAACCCAAGGCCGCAGGGATATACAGCCGCCGTTTACCGCCGACTTTCATGCTCGCGACGCCTTCGTCCCAACCCTTGATCACTTGGCCCACGCCGATGTTGAAGGCGAAGGGCTGCCCGCGATCAAGCGAGCTGTCAAATTTTGTGCCGTTGGTTAAGGTCCCCGTGTAATGAACGGTGACGCGCTGTCCGGTCTCAGGCGAGGCGCCGGCGCCGACGACATTGTCTGTATATTTAAGTCCGGAGGGAGTCGTGACTTCTTGAGATTGAGAGGATTTGCCCATATCCGTTTCCTTTATTTGGCCTGTTTTTTTATTGCATGAGACCGCGAACAAAGCGGCCAGCAGTAAAATATGTTTCAATTCCATATCGAATTGAGTTTAACAATTTTAGATTTTTAGATAATCAATAGCGTTGGCGCATTCTCATCCCAAAACCATCGAAGGGCAGCTTGTCCTTAAAGGAAAATTCGGGTTCGTGCTTTCGGAGAAACCCGGCGTCGCGGATATTTACGTGCAAGGCGATACGTTGCGCTTGGCCATGAACGGCGACCGTGTGGCGGTAAAAATTTCTCCTTCTTCGGAGCCGTCGCGTCCGGAGGGGGAAATCGTTCGCGTCATCAGCAGGGCGCGCGCCAACGTCGTGGGAATTTTTCAAAAAATTCGCGGCTAAAATCACCGAATGGCCGGCGCCCGACTCATGGGCCGGCGGGGTTTTAATCGAGGCGTTGGGATCTCGCGCAAATCCCGATGTGGATTTGAAAGCGCTTCTTAGGAAGTTCGATCTGCGCGTCGAGTTCCCGGCCGAGGTTCAGGCGGAAGCGGAATCGTTCGCAGGGGAAGTCCCGGAGTCGGCGTGGCAGGGACGGGAAACGTTTTTTCATATTCCGGTATTCACCATCGACGGAGCGGACGCCAAGGATTTTGACGATGCGGTTTCCCTCGAAGAGCGCCCGGAGGGCGGTTGGCGGCTGGGGGTGCACATCGCGGACGTGGCCCATTACGTGGCCGAAGGCCGTCCGCTGGACGTGGAATCCTACCGGCGCAGCACCAGCGTTTATCTCGTCAACAAAGTGGTCCCGATGCTGCCCTTTAAGCTTTCCGACGGGTTGTGCAGTTTGGTGCCGGATCAGGTCCGTTTAACCCTATCCTGCCTCATGGATTTGAACTCGCAAGGCCGTGTCGTGAGCCACCGGATCGTTGAAAGCGCCATCCGCAGCGCCAAGCGGTTCACGTACGAAGACGTGGAATCGATTTTAAGAGGAGGCGCCGGCGCGGGCGCGCCTTCCGCCGTGATCGATTCGGTAAAAAAGATGGGTTACCTCGCTCGTCTTTTGCGCAAGCTTCGTTTCAAGCGCGGATCCCTGGATTTTGATTTTCCCGAACCCTATATCGTTACTGATGAGGGCGGGCGGCCCGTGGACGTGCGCCGGCGCGAACGCTTGGAGAGCCATCGTTTGATCGAGGAGTTCATGCTGATGGCCAATGAAACGGTGGCGACCGAGATGCGGCGATTTCCTTTTCTTTACCGCATTCACGAACGGCCGGATACATTCAAAATGGGCAAGCTTGAGGAAATGTTGAAGGCCGCCGGCCTTGCCGTGCCGCCGGGATTTCATCAAGGACGGCCCTCGGCGCTTGGGAAAGTTCTGGAATCCGTCAAGGGAAAGCCCGTCGAGGGGATGATTCACATGATGGTCCTTCGGACTTTAAAGCAAGCGGTTTATTCTCCGGCCAACGCGGGTCATTACGGCTTGGCATCGGCTTGTTATACGCATTTCACCTCGCCGATACGCCGCTACCCTGATTTGGCCGTTCACCGGATCGTTAAAGAGCGGCTGCGCGGTAATTTGAGCGCCCGGAGGCAGGAGCATTGGAAAACGATTTTGCCGAATATCGGCCTTTGGACTTCGCAGTGCGAGCGCTTAGCCGTGGATGCGGAACGGGAATTCCTGGATTTGAAAAAAGTTCAAGTCATGACCAGCCGCGTCGGGGAATCCTTCAACGGCATCATTTCTAACGTTACGGCGTTCGGTTTTTTCGTTCAGTTGAACGATATTTTCGTTGAAGGCTTGGTGCATGTCTCAAACCTGAGGGATGATTACTACATTTACAACGAAGCCCGTTCGACGCTGACCGGACGGCGCACGGGCCGCGTCTTGCATATGGGCCGGCCGGTGCGCGTCAAATTGGCCGCGGCCAACCTCGCGAAAAGGCAATTGGATTTTGAATTGGAACAAGCGCTCCCGCCGCGCGGCCATCAACCCGCCGGCCGAAGAAAGAACCGTCGTTTCAGGTGAACTTGTCCGTAGAGATTGTCGCCACCGAAAGCGCCTTGGAGGGCGCCGTTGCCCGGGCGCAAGATTTTCCAGCCGTTTCCTTGGACACGGAGTCCGACAGCTTTTACCGGTATCCGGAGCGTTTGTGTTTGGCGCAGTTGGCCGCCGGCGACCGGGTTTGGCTTATCGACACTCTCTCGATCCGTCGTTTGGATTCATTGCAGCGCTTGTTGGAAAACCCGCATGTGGGGAAAATTTTTCATGCCGCAGAGTACGATGTGGCGGTGCTTCGGCGGCGCTGCCCTTCCCTGACGAAGGTGGCCAACCTTTTCGATACCATGGCGGCCGCGCGCATTTTAGGCTGGAATGACCTCGGCCTGTCCGCGATTTTGGAAACCCGCTTTAGCGTCAGGCTCGACAAGGACATGCAGCGCTCCAACTGGGGGCTGCGGCCTTTAACAAAGGCGCAGATTCACTATGCGGCCGAGGACGTGCGCTATTTAGCCGCCCTGAGCGAATTGCAAGCGCGTGAATTAAAAGAACGAGAACGGTGGGAACACGCCCGCGAGGCGTTTGAGGCTTTGGCGTATTCCGAGATCGCGATCACCGAGTTCAACCCGGAGGGATTCCGTTCTCTTAAAGGAGCGGCGGATTTGGATGGCTCCGGGCTTGCCCGGCTGCGCGCCTTGTATTTGCTCAGGGAGCAGGAGGCGCGCGCCAGACATTTGCCGCCGTTTAAGGTATTGACGAACGCTTTGATGGTGGATTTGGCCGGCGCCGCGCCAAGCACGCGCTCTCAATTGAAAACTATTAGAGGGGTGTCGCCTTATATTTTCGGAAATTACGGGGTTAAGATTCTAAAAGCCTTGGAGCGCGCCCGCGCAGGTCCGGCCGTGGGCCCCGGGCCCTTTTCCCGGCGCGAGCTTAGCCGGGACCAAGTCAGACTTTACGGCAAGCTCAAGGATTGGCGCAAGGCCGTGGCTCAAACGCAGGGCGTGGCGCCAGACGTGATTGTTTCCAACGACGCGCTTAAAAAAATCGCTAAGGCCGGGCCGGGCAGTGTGGACGCGCTGGCCGCGCTCGAAGTCATCGGACCCTGGAAGCTTAAAGAGTACGGCGAATCCCTGGTTGCCGCGGTTCGTTGCGAACTCCCGTAACGGGACATCCAACTCATAAAGCTGAAATAAATAAGATAATCATGGGTAGCAGGCGTTATGGCTTTTTCCCGGGCGGATATCCTTAAATTTTTGACCTCTATCGAGCCGTTTCGTTCGCTTGAGAAGAAAGACCTGGAAACTATCGCGGATGCGGTCCGGGAAAAGACATTCGGCAAGGGCGAGACGGTTTTTAACGAGGGGGAAACAGCCGACAGCGTCTGGGTGCTTTTTAAGGGCAGGGTTCAGATTTTTAAATACACGTCGGACGGCAAGCCTTTTGCCATCGAAGTGTTGGGCCCGGGCGAGCTCTTCGGAACGCTTTGCCGGTTGGGCGGCAACGGCCGGGATTACCCGTGCACGGCGATCGCCTCGGAAAAAACCAGCGTCTTCAAAATTCTAGACCGGACTTTTCTCGAATATTACATGAAAAGCCCGGGATTTATCCGCGGCGTTTGCTCCTTGTGTTCCGAGCGCCTTAAGGACGTCCAAGATTTGCGTTGCCAATCGCAGGAGACCGTCCCCTATCGCTTGGTCACCACCCTTCTTCGGCTCTACGGCGTGCACGGCGAAACCATCCCTTTTACCAAGAGGGAACTTTCCCAGTTGATCGGCGCCACCCTGGAGACGACGTTTAGGGAGCTCAAAGAGCTTCAAAAGAAAGGCTGCCTGAGCTCCTCCTGGGGGAAAATTGTGATCAAGAAACCCGAATTGCTCAGAAAAGCCGCCGATAAGCTTTAGCGTCCTGCCAGGCAAGTATGACCTAAATCATAGTTTCACCCTGCCTTTGGCTGTTAGGCTGATGGTGTATGGGGTGGACATTGATCCAAGATCCGATTCGCGTGCGCAGCCTGGGCTGCTCGGGACCGGGCTATCGCGTGCTGGCTGCCTGGAAGCGGCCGAAAGATTTTATCGTCAAAAAGCATTTTGACGTTTGGATTCCGGCCTTGGCGCCCAGCCACAGATTGTGGGAGCTTTATGCCTCCAAAAACGTTCCCTGGACGGAGTTCTCCGCTCGTTATTCGCAGGAACTCAACGCGCCCTCAACCCAAGATATTTTGAAGCCCTTGGCCTTGTTGTCTTTTCGAAGGCCGGTCGTTCTTTTGTGCGAATGCTCGAACCACTTGCGCTGCCCGACCGCGATTTTAGCGAAAGCCCTGGCTCAATGCCGGGAGAACGGCAATTTTGTTTTAAGCCAGCAATTCAGCCGCACCATGCGAGGGCCGCGATGAAAAGCGGCATGGCTCTTGGGTTGCGCGGTTCCGCGAAATTAAATCTTCGCGGGCGGTTGATCGGCCGTTTACAGGCAGCCAAGATCATTGGGTTGCCTGAGCGGGAATTCGCCAAATTCATTCAGGAAATCGAGATGGACCCGATGTTCCTTAAACTTTATTTGCCTGAAAAAGGCGCGCCGAGAGTGATCCGCAGAAACCCCTGGACCAGGGCCGGGCTTTCCGGGAGTTTTTATGCGTTTGACGAGAATTTGGCCGCGGGATCATCGGCCGGCGTGCCCGTCGAGTCGTTGCTGGCGGGAAAGGCGGAATTGGTCGGGCTGATCAGGCGGATCGGACGCGAGGCGTTTGAAAAATACTTTCTTTACGGAGAGGATATTCGCAGTCTTGAAGAAATCGCCGGGCTGACCGGCCTGAGCCCCGAGGAGGCCCGCCGTATTCACGAGATGATCCTGGAGGTCGGCGTTCAGTCTTTATTCAGCGAAGACGCCCGGGCGCAACCGGCCTTGCGGTTTACCCAAATCGCCCGCATTGAAGTGGATGAGGCTTCGCCCGAGCGGCCTCTTTTTCTTTTTAATCTGCCTTACATGGCGCGAGGCCGCTACCTCATCAATCAACAGGTTCTCGACGAGCTGAAAGATCGCGGGGTATTCAAGACGCGGGAGGAAAAAAAGAGCCTGCGCCGGCTTATTGAAAAAATCAATCTGGCCAATTTAAGGCAAAGCACATTGTTCAGGATTTTAGAGACCGTTTGCGCGGCGCAGGCCAAATACCTGGCGACCGGTAAAACAGCGCTCAAAAAACCGCTGTCCATGAGGTCCTTGGCGCGTGAACTGTGTTTGGCCCCCAGCACCATCAGCCGAGCGGCCCATGGGCGCGGCGTCAAATTGCCTTGGGGGCAGGAGGCGCCCTTGAGCGCTTTGATGCCGGCTAGGCGCGAAGTCATTCGGTCGATTTTGGATGAGGTGCTTCCCCTCTGGCCGAAAGAAAAGAAACGATCCGACCGGCGCCTATCCAAAGAAGTCCAGGCGCGCTACGGTCTGGCCGTCAATCGCCGGACGCTCAATGCCGTCAGGAACGCCGTTGAGGAGCAGGCTCCATGAAATTAGATTTCATCGACCGATGGCGGACTCATCTGATCGGGTTGATCCTGTCATCCATGACCATCGTGATCGTTATTTTTCTCATTTGGGAGCTTCTTGAATACAACTTATTCTCCGGGCTCGACATCGCCGCTTTGCATGTCCTCTATATTACGCGGGGGATCGCCTTGAGCGTGGTGCTGACCGCTTGGTCCGTTTGGTTCATTATGAAGTACAGGCGCCGTTATGAAGAGGAGCAAAAAAAGCTGGCGGCTCAGCTTTATCAGGCGGAAAAGTTGACCGCCCTCGGACAGTTGGTCAGCGGCGTGGTCCATGAAATCAATAACCCGATCGGCATTATGGTTTCAAGGCTCGAACTGATGTCGGATGAGGCGAAGAATTTCGGCGCTCCGGATGGCCACCTCAAGGACATCGAGGTTGTACGCAAGCAAGCCTCCCGAATCGGAGCCATTGCGCAGAATCTCCTTTCATTCGCCAAAAAGACAGGCGCCCAATATGCGGATTTGGACCTCAATCAGGTCGTTGCGGCCACCATTTCCTTGATCGACCATGAATTTAAAAAGAAAGAGATTGTCCTGGATTGCCGTCTGGCGCCGTCGCTTCCGGCGATTAACGGCAATTTCAATCAGCTTCAACAAGTGCTTTTAAATCTCTTGAGCAACGCCCGCGACGCTTTGGGCAACGGCAATGGATCGAAACCTCATGCCCGGCCCGCCATCCGCATCGCCACCTGGAAAATGCCCGAAGAAAATTTTGTGCGTTTGAGCGTGATCGACAACGGGCCGGGCATTAAACCTGAATCTGCCAGGCGCGTTTTCGACCCTTTTTATACGACCAAACCGGAGGGAACGGGTCTGGGCCTCTCCGTTTCTTACGGAATCATTCATGAGCATGGGGGCAATATCGTCGTGGCCAACAACGGTGAAAAACGCGCCTGCGGAACGTGTTTCATGGTCACTCTGCCCGTTCGAAAGGAGCGCCGATGAAGGAACGAATTTTGGTCATTGATGATGAGCGGGAGATGCTCGAAAATATCGAACGGGTTCTGAGGCGGGCGGATTATCATGTCGCTACGCTGTCGAACCCGTTGCATTTGGAAGAAGCCCTTCGGAAACATTCGCCGCATTTGGTCCTGACCGATTTAAAAATGCCGGGGAAAGACGGTTTGGCGGTTTTAGATGAGATCGCAAAAACATTGCCGGCTACTCCGGTCATCATGCTGACCGCCTTCGCTACGTTTGAATCCGCCGTCGCGGCCATGAAAAAGGGCGCCGTCGATTATATCCCCAAGCCTTTTACCAACGAGCAACTGATGGTCGTGATTGAAAAGGCCCTCAGGGAACGGCGCTTGCGCGAAGAAAATTTGTCGTTGCGGCAGAAATTGGGAACGCTCTATGGGCTGGATAATTTTGTGGGCAATAGCCCAAGGATCCGGCAAGCCCTGGAATTGGTGCGTAAGGTTGCCTCGACCGAAGCCAACATTTTGATTCAAGGCGAATCAGGCACCGGCAAGGAGTTGATTGCGCGCATCCTTCACATGAATTCCCGGAGAAAAGACGGGCCGTTCGTGCCCGTGGATTGCGCGTCCTTGCCGCAGGAGCTTCTTGAATCCGAACTATTCGGCCATGAGAAGGGAGCGTTTACGGACGCCACCGCCAGCCGGCCCGGCATTTTTGAATACGCCAACGGGGGCACTATTTTTTTGGATGAAATCGGCGACATGCCCCTGGCCCTGCAGGTCAAACTTTTGCGCGTGCTCCAAGAGCGCCAAGTCAGGCACCTAGGGTCCAATCGTTTGATTCACGTGGACGTGCGGGTTATTTCCGCCACCAATAGAAATCTCAAAGCCGCCGTTGAGGAGAAGGCATTCCGCGAGGAGCTTTTTTACCGATTGAACGTCATTGCCGTTGATTTGCCTCCATTGAGGATGAGGGAGGGCGATGTCGCTCTTCTGGCGCGTCATTTTTTGAGCCAATTCGCCAAATCCAGCCCGCGATTGATTCGGGGATTTTCCGCTTCGGCGTTGCAGATGTTGGAAGGTTATTTCTGGCCCGGCAATGTCCGCGAGCTTCAAAACGTCATCGAGCGGGCCGTGGCCTTGGCGGACGGCGAATTCATCGAACCTAATGACTTGCCCGAAAGCCTTCGCGGGCGAATCGAACACCGGCCGGCTGCGCCGGCTTTTGCCAACAGCTCTCTTATCTACAAAGAGGCCAAACAAAAATGGCTTGAAGATTTCGACAGGCAATACCTTAAAAATGTGTTGATTCAGCATGGCGGCAATGTTTCCCGGGCCGCCCAACAGTCCGGAATCGATAGGAAAACGATCCATCGGATGCTGGCTAAATACGGTCTCGGCCGCGATGAATTCCACGAGGAAGCCCCTGGCGAGGCCAATGGGGCCGAAACTTCTGGAGGTGTGTGATGAGAGATTTAGTTCTTAAAGCCATTGATCATATTCGGCCTTTTATTCAAGGCGACGGCGGCGATATCGAACTCGTCGACATCACGCCCGACCGGATCGTGCGCGTGAGGTTGACCGGCGCTTGCGAGGGCTGCCCTTTTTCCGCCATGACGCTCAGGGGGGCCGTTGAAGAAGAGATCAAAAGACTGGTGCCTGATATTAAAAGCGTCGAAAGCGTCGAATGACCGGCGCTACCGGGGCCGCTGTGGCAGGGGAGTCCCAAAAGCGGACTAATTAGTCCTGATTTAGTGGCTGTTTTGTTGCTTAAGCTAGATATTAAAATCTTAAGGAGGTATTCGTGAAAAAAGCAGTCATCGCAATGTTTTTAATTCCGATGTTAACGGGAGGTTTGCTTGGGGCGGATACCAAAAGCAAAGACAAGGCCTCTTCGTCCTCGGCCGCGGACGCCGAAAAACAAAAAGCCCTGGCCAGTCCTTATGCCAATGATTTGGGTCCCGATAAGATTGAAGAAGTGGTCAAAGGCTATCCCAAGAACATTCAAGAAGGCTACCGGTTGACGTTGGCGAAATGCGCCGCTTGCCATACGACGGCCAGGCCGCTGCATTCGCAGTTTGTGGAGCCGGAAGGAAAAGACGAGGCTGAAAAGAAAAAGCTGGCGGCCGATTGGGCGGCCAAGTACGCCGATAAGAATGTTTGGCAAATTGAAGACAGCATCTGGAAGCGCTACGTCAAGCGCATGTCCGCCAAACCCGGGTGCAATGTGGGTCAGGACGGCAAAAAGATTTGGGAATTTTTGGTTTATGACTCCTCCCGCCGCAAGGTCGGCGCCAACGCCGAATCGTGGAAGGCGCATCGCTTAAAACTGCTTAAAGAGTTTAAAGAAAAGTATCCCGCCAGATATAAAGAGCTTTACGGGGACCATTAAATTCACCGTTAGCTCAAGAGCAATTCAGGGCGATTGCGTTCACACGGCTGGCCATTTTGTTGCATATGCCTATAGATGGAGAATCGATGGAAGTTCACAAGACATTAGACGTGCGCTGGCTGAGTTTTTCTTATGCCCTCAGGGGGGTGTTGATGGCGCTCGATGCCATGACTCAGGGACAGGCATTGGAGCTTAGGGTGGATTCGTTTGTGGCCGCTGATTTTAAAAGTTCTTTAGAAAGTCAGGGTTATAAGGTCGATCGTATCGGGGAAAAGATTGAAGGGGCGGACATTACCCTGATTGTCGCTAAATCTGCGTGCGGCCCGGCAGATTAATAAATAAAGAAAGGAGGTCATATGGCCGGTCATCTGGAAACCCAACTTAGGCGTGTTTATTGGGAAACTACGGCCGGATGTAATTTACGCTGCATCCACTGCCGCAGAACGGATGTTTTGGTCAAGGGCTCCCCGGACGAGCTCAACACCTCGCAAGCCAAAGGTTTTATCGATCAGTTGGCCGCCGGCGGAAAACCGGTGTTGATTTTTTCAGGCGGAGAGCCGCTGTTTAGGAAAGATATCTTCGAGCTGTTGTCCTATGCGCATGGTTTGGGGCTGCCGGTCGCTTTGTCGACGAACGGCACGCTCGTGGACGGCCGGCTGGCCAAGAAGATCAAGGACTCCGGCGTGTATTACGCATCGATCTCTCTTGATGGAGCGAAACCGGGGACCCACGACACTTTTCGCGGCAAAGGCAATTTCGAGCGGGCGATCCGGGGGATGATGCATCTGCAAAATTTGGGGATCAAGGTGCAGATCAATTTCACCGTCACCAAACAAAATGTCGCCGAAATCGAGACCATGTACCAAATGGCCGGGGCGCTTAAGGCGCAGGCCTTGTATTTGTTTTTGCTTGTTCCGGTGGGATGCGGCATTCAGATCGCAGAGTCGCAAATGCTTTCGGCGCAAGAAGTGGAAACATGGCTTCAATGGGTTTTTCAAAAAGAGCAAGAAGGGCCCGTCCCGGTGAAAGCCATTTGCGCGCCCCACTATTACCGGATCGAGACGGGTTATTTAAACGACGGCCATTGCAACGGGACGCATAGAAAGGGCTGTTTGGCCGGCATCCATATGTGCTTTGTTTCCCACAAGGGGGATGTTTTTCCTTGCGGCTACCTGCCGGTTTCTTGCGGCAATATCAAAGAGAAGCCGTTCGCGGAAATTTGGGACAAAGCGTCGCAATTTTCCAGCTTGCGCGACAGCGGATTGCTTGAGGGAAAATGCGGAGCATGCGCTTTTAAAACGGTTTGCGGCGGTTGCCGGGCGAGGGCCTATTACGCCTACGGTAATATGTTGGCTGAGGAGCCGTACTGCGCTTATCAACCGTGAGCAGGCGAATTTGGGATGCGGTCGTCATCGGCGGCGGCCCGGCCGGGTTGGCGGCCGGCATGTATTTGGCCAGGGTCGGGTTTAAAACGGCTTTGCTGGAAAAGAATCAATGGGGAGGCCAGGCCTTCCTGATTGATCAAATCGAGAACTACCCCGGATTCCCCGACGGCATCTCCGGCCGGGCCTTGATGAATCGCTTTTACCGGCAAGCCGGACGCCAGGGTTTGGTTTTCTTCAAGGAGGAGGTTTCGGGCATTTCAAAGGAGAGCGGCCGGCGGTTTTTACTTGAGACCGAACATTTGGATTTGGCCTGCCGGGCCTTGGTGTTGGCCACGGGCGCGAATTTTAAGGAATTGGGCATTGCCGGCGAATCGCAATTTTTGGGCAAAGGCGTTTACTACGGCGCCTTTGAGAAGGCGGCGCGTTTTCGCGGAGAAGACGTCGCGGTGGTGGGCGCCGGGGACGCGGCCGTCCATCAGGCCGTCCATCTGGGCCGTTTTGCCAAGCGAGTTTATGTCCTGTGCCGGGGGGCCGGCTTGAGCGCCGCGGCACATCTGAAAAAAAGAATCGGCGGTTTGCCCAATGTGAAAATTTTATACGGCACGCGGGCGATCGCGGCTGAGGGCAACGGAGCGCTTAAGAGAGTCAGGATACAAAGCGAGGGGGATCATCCGAACAGTCTCAATGTCTCGGGACTGTTTATCCTCATCGGCAAAAAGCCCGATGAAACGTTAATCGGAAGAATTTCTCCTCAAGAGGGCGTTTTTACAGCCGGCGACATTCACTCAGGCCGCTGCCGGCAGGTGGCCATCGCCAGCGGCGACGGCATGCGCGCAGCCATGTTATGCGCGGAATACCTATCCGGAATCCGCTCGCATAGAGTAAGTCCTAATTAAGTTTGACAAGGTCATGGGTGTAAATTTTGTTTGTTAAGTATTAAACATATGTTTAGTACAATTGTTTAGTACAAGGTTATTATGATGCTGACATTTAATTTTTATCATCCCGAAAAAAATCATCCTGATTGGTCTAGTCTTTTGCGCGAAGCGCAGGGTTTAAGCAAAGAGCTGCTTCCTTTATTGGACCGGCCGCAAAAAAGAACTGATTTTTGGCGGCGCCGGCTGGCCGCCGGCAAAACCGCGATAAAAAATTACGGATTGAATCGCTCTTTAAAAAAGCGGGGGAGGGAAGATTTCCGCCCGTTGTATTTTATCTGGACGCTGACGCGGGTCTGTAATTTTTCCTGCATTTATTGCGACGATCATACCGGACGAAAATACCCGGATTTAAGCAATGCGGGCATGCTCAACACTGCGCAGGCCGTGGAACTGCTCAAAATCATGCGAACCGGAACCGCGTCGGTTTATTTCGCCGGCGGCGAACCCACGGCGCGGCCGGATTTGCCGGCGCTGGCCCGCGCGGCCAGGGATTTGAAGTATTTCCCCATTGTCTTAAACACCAACGGCAGCCGTTTTCATCATGTGCTGAAACTCGAATCCTGGAAGAGTTTGCTGGCCGATCTTGACATTGTCGTCGTCAGCCTTGACGGCTTGTCGCTCGACGTGCTGCGGGATATGTGGCGGTATCGAAATCCGATTGATGTGTTGCGCAATCTGTTGGTTCTTCGGGAGTTGTCCAAGGAACTCAAATTCAAATTAATGATTAATATGGTTATTCAGCCGGGGTATCTTGAGGAGGCCTGGTCTGTGCTTAATTTGGCCAATGACCTGGGGATATGGCTGACTCCCGTGCCCCAAAATCGCGGCTCCTGCATCGACCGGCGCCTGCTGGATGATCCGGCTTATATTGAGCTTGCCCTGGAGATTCTCAAGAGGCAACAGGCCGGGTATCGTATCGCGGGATCGCCGCGCCTGAACCGGCGCTTGTTGTTTGCGGAAAAACTCAATTGCCGCAATACCGTCAAACCTCACCTTGATTTTAACGGGCGTCTTTTTTGGCCCTGCAAGTCCAGCGTCAATGTCGCCCCCGAAACCGTCGACGTGCTCAATTTCGCCGACGTTGACAGCCTTTACCGGCATGCCTGCACTTTAGTCAATCCGACGGGATTTCACGGTCCGGCGAAGAACCAATGCGGGGGAAACTGCAACTGGGCGCAAAATTACACCACCGACAGCTATCTGTACGGCCTTGATCATCCGTTTCATTTATTGCGGGAAGCCGCCGGGTTTTCGAGGGCCGTATGACCGTCCGCGCGCTTGCGGCCGAGCTGAGCCGCAACATTGAATCGTTCCGGTCGCATCTCAATGCCGCGGGCGTGCTCATTGACGCCGGGGCCGTGGCCATTGTCGGGATTGCCGTGTTAGCTTGCGCCGATCGTCCGGTATTCATGCTTTTCTTGGTTTCGGCTGTTTTCGGGCTGCGGTTTTTTTTATGGCGCCTGTGGGTTCGCCGGAACAAAAGCCATTCCATGGCTGCTGAGATCGTTTTTGTCGCCTGTTGCGCGGCCATCGGCGCTTTCAACGACTGGAATTCAGTCGACGGACATGGCGTTTACCATTATCGCGCTGCGCTTTTATTCCCTTGGATTTCGACGATTCCTTTTTGGATGCTGCTTTATTGGGGATTGATCCTGCGTTTTTTGGCTTCGTTGTTGAATGTTCGAAAGTTTTTCTTGACCGGCCCGACGCAGGGCGGCGGTCTTTTTAAACGAGCGGCGTTCGCGGGTATTTTGGTTTTGCTCACGCGGCAGGCGATTTATCGGTTTTACGCCGATCCTTGGATGTCATGGCTGCCGTTCGCCGCCGCTCTTCTGGGTGCGCTGACCTTTTATCGCCCCGGCCCGCTGAAAATTGTGATTTTATCGGTGATGACGGCCATGGCCGTGGGGACGGAGATTCTATTCATTCAAACCGCGGGTTTGCATGAATATTATTTGGGCGTCATCGGCGGGGCGCCGGTTTGGATTATGCTGTGGTGGTTCTTAGCTTTTATTGTTTGGGGCGATTTGTCCGTTAGTTTGTTAGGTTTGATACGGATTGCGGGACAAAAATTCCGCACCCTGGGGGCGTCACAGCCCCGCATACCGTAAAGAATCAAAATAAAAAACGAATTCTTGGCGAGCTTGTTGCTATCAATAACTCCTAATGAGGATTGTTGAGCAAAGGCGAGTCGCGGGCCTGGCTTCGTTATACCTTGCCGAATTAAGAAACAACCCCGGCCTTTTGATCGAGTTTGTCGACACCTTGGAGCCCGGCGTTCCCAAAAGAGACAAGTGGGTGATGATGGTTTCCACGCAATTCGGCTGCCCGGTGGGCTGCCGCATGTGCGATGCCGGATCCCTCGGTTTTCAAGGGAATTTGACGGCCGAAGAAATCATGGAACAAATCCGCCTTCTTGTCCGTTTCAACCCGGGGTTGAACATTCAACGGCACCCTAAGGCCAAGATTCATTTTGCCCGGATGGGCGAGCCGGCTTTAAACCCGGCGACGCTGGAAGCGCTGCGCCTATTGGGCCGGGAATTCGGGTATCCGGGAATTTTGCCCAGCATTTCGACGGTCGCGCCTAAAAGCGCGCCCACATTCGCGTTTTTTGAGGAGTTGCTCCGGATCAAAGACGCCTATTACGCGGGCGGGAGGTTTCAGCTTCAATTTTCCGTGCATTCCTTGGATGAAGAAAAACGCCGGATGATTGTCCCCGTCAAGAAATGGAGCCTGGAGGATATTTCCCGTTTCGGGGAGCGTTTTGTGAAGCCGGGAGACCGCAAAATCACCCTTAATTTCGCCCTGGGGCCGGACGAAGCGCGTGATCCCGGCGGCCTTGACCATTATTTTTCGCCCGAAAAGTTTTTGGTCAAAATCACTCCCGTCAATCCTACGGCGGCTTCCAACCGGTCGCAAACCACGAATGTGTGGCAGAAAGCGCCCGAACCCATCATGGAATATGCGGGCAGGCTTAAGAAAGAGGGATTTGACGTGATCCTAAGCCCCAGTTTGCCTCAAGAAATCGACGCCGCAACATCATGCGGACAGCTTTGGTCGGCCGCCCTCAAAAAAAGAGCCCGGTTGACCGCCGGCAATTTGCTCAAGGACGTCCAAAGTTATGTTCATGGCGAGAACTTGCCCGCTAAAACGGATTGTTGGAAAACGCAGATCAGCGAGCTCAACAGGCGCAAGTTTGTTCTGGATGCGGAGAAAGCCGGGCTCTTGATCGTGGATATGCAGGAGTTTTTTTTAAGCCCCAGAAGCGAGGCTTACTTGCCGGCTTCCAGAGCCATTTTTTCCAATGTGCGTCTGCTGGCGGAAACGTTCCGGGCCGCGGGGCGGCCCGTCTTTTACAGCCTGCACGCCCACAAGAACCCGAGTTTAGACGGCGGCCTGATGACGCTGATGTGGAAAAAGGTTTGCCTGGCGGGCACGCCCGAGGCCAGGGTATCGCCGGCGCTCGAACCTCGGGAGGGTGAAGTATTCCGCAAATGCCGCTACAGCGTGTTTTCCAACCCGAAATTCGAAGCCGCGCTTTACCGCGGCGGTGTCGAGCATCTCGTGGTGGCGGGCGTCATGACTAATTTGTGCGTGGAATCCACGGTGCGCAGCGCTTTTGATTTCGGCTTTAAAACCTTCGTGGCCATGGATGCCACGGCCGCGCAGTCGGAGGAATTGCACCTGGCCTCTTTGCGGAATTTGGCCTGCGGTTTTTCATCCGTGTCAACGACGCGGGATTTTATCGAACAATTAACGGGGGTTCCCGCATGACAAAAGTTCTCCTCACCAGCGTTTGCCGTCCGCTGGGGCCAAGATACGGCGATGCGCCGAGCGTGGGTTATGAGCTGCTGTTCGGTCAGGTGACCCGTGCCCAGGGTTTGTTCAGTCCCCGGGCCACGCATGCGCATTTTTCTTTGGAGTACGTGGCTGAAAATTTGGAGGCTCCCACGGTCGTCCTTCAATACCCATCGCGGCGCGAGCTGATTCGCGAGCTAAAGAAAGGGTATGACTATATCGGCGTTTCTTTTTTGCTCGCGGTTGTTCACAAAATGAAGGAGACGGTCGCGCTGATACGGCGCTATTCCCCACAGAGCAAAATCATCCTGGGCGGCTACGGGACCGTGCTGCCCGATGAACTCCTCAAGCCTTACGGCGATTATATTTGCCGCGAGGAAGGAGTCGCTTTTATGCGGCGGCTGTTGGGGGAGCCTGAAATTCCCATGCCGTATCGACACCCCTTGATCGTCAGCCGTTTGAACGTTTTTTCATTGCCGGTGTCGAAAACAGGCATGGTGTTCGCCGGGTTGGGCTGCCCCAACGGATGCGATTTTTGCTGCACCTCCAATTTTTTCAAACGCAAGCACATCCGTCTGCTGCCCGAGGGCAAGGATATTTATGCGGTGATCGAACGCTATCTGGATTTGGACCCGGACATGGTGTTTACCATCCTCGATGAGGATTTTCTTTTGAATAAGAAACGGGCCATGGATTTCAGGGAATGCGTTTTAAAGGGCGGGCGGCTTCCCTCGATTTTCGTTTTTTCCAGCATTCGGGCCATCAGCCAGTATACGGTCGAAGAAATTTTGGAAATGGGCATCGACGGATTTTGGATCGGCTACGAAGGGACCCGGTCCGGATACGCCAAGCAGCAAGGCCGGCCGCCCGGGGAGATTTTGCGTGAATTTCGCGAGCACGGCATCACCATCCTCGCCTCCATGATCGTCGGATTCGATTATCAGACGAAAGAAATCGTGGCTCAGGAATTAAACGGCTTGATGGAGCTCAAACCCGCTCTTTCCCAGTTCCTTATTTACGGGCCCATCCCCGGTACGCCTTTCCATGAACGCGTGGTCAGGGAAGGCCGCTTGAGGGAGGATTTGACGCGACACCCCGAAACGTTTTACCGCAGGTCGGACGGTTTTGCCGCAATGGTCAAGCACCCCACGCTCTCCGCGGTTGAAATAGAGGATATTCAGCGCTGGTGCTTTCGAGAGGATTTTCACCGGCTTGGGCCGAGCGTGTATCGCGTCGTGGACAATTGGCTGTGCGGTTACGAACGTTTGAAGGATTCGGAAAACCCGGTATTGCGCCGCAAAGCCATGATGTATGCCCGGGACGTTCGCAAGGCCTACCCGATTTTGTTCGCGGGAACCGTGCTGGGACCCAATCAAAACGTGCGCGCTTGGATCGGGGAATTAAGAGAGCGGATCTATCGTTCGTTGGGGCGGCCGGTTTTACTTGAGCGCCTGGCCTCCGCAGCCGCGTTGGCCGCGGCTTTATGGACCGCGTTGACTTTAAAGTTAGGGATTTTTCAGCACCCGCGTCTTGGCCGCAGCGTTTATCGCATAGCGCAGAAAAACTGGGGCCACTTTAATCTCTGGCAGGAAATTCAGCAGGAGATGGCGGCTCGCGGACTCTCCGTCAGCGTCGAGCTCCAGCACGCCAAAAAACTCGTTTGGATGCGTTTGGAAGGGGCCATGAAAACCGTTGAGGCCGAACATCTGGTCCGGCGGGTCCGCGGCGCGCTTGAGGCGAGCCGGTCGCGCCTTGTTCTTGATCTTAAGAAGCTGGACCTTTCGCAAGCCGGCGGTTTGGACGCATTCAAAAAAGGTTTGCGGGACTATCGCCGCAGAATCCGCTTAGTGCTGCCTCGCCTGGCCTCTGTTCATCCTGAATTATTGATTTTGGCCAGAATGTTTTCTAACTACAAGGACGGTGTTCATTTTTGACGGCGTCAATTTTACCGGAGCCTTATAAGATCAAGGCCGTGGAGCCGGTCCGCCTGATTTCAAAGCAGGAGCGGGAGAAGGCCATCCGCGAGGCCGGTTACAATACTTTTCTTTTAAGAAGCCGCGACGTTTACATCGACTTGTTGACGGATTCTGGCACCAATGCCATGAGCCAGGAGCAGTGGGCCGCGCTCATGCGCGGCGACGAGGCTTATGCGGGCGCCGAAAGCTATTACCGGTTCCAGGAAGCCGTCGAGGAGGTTTACGGCTTCAAGTACGTCATCCCCGCGCATCAGGGCCGCGGCGCGGAAAACATCTTGTCAAAGTGCCTGATCAAGCCCGGCGATTTCATTCCCGGCAACATGTATTTCACCACCACCCGGCTGCATCAGGAACTTGCCGGAGGGACATTCGTGGATGTGATTATTGATGAGGCGCATGATCCCAAGATCAATCATCCCTTTAAAGGGAACATCGATTTAAAAAAATTGACCGGTTTCGTTAAAAAGACGGACGTTCGCAAAATTCCCTATATCACCATCGGCGCTCCGGTCAATATGGCGGGCGGCCAGCCCGTTTCCATGGACAATTTGAATAGCGTGTCGCGATTGGCCCGCTCCTGCGGCATCAAAGTCGTCATTGACGGGGCGCGTCTCGTGGAAAACGCTTATTTCATCCAGCAGAGGGAAAAGGGATGGGGGGAAAAACCAGTCAAGCAAATCGTGCGGGAAATATGCGCCTTGGCCGACGCCATCGTCGTCAGCGCCAAAAAGGACGCGTATGTCAATATCGGGGGATTCCTGGCTACGAACGATCAAGGGCTGTGCGAGGAAGCCAGGAATTTATGCGTGGTTTACGAAGGATTGCATACGTACGGCGGTTTGGCCGGCCGGGACCTGGAGGCTTTGGCCCAGGGGATACGGGAATCCGTTGAGCGCGATGATTTGATCGCGCATCGCATCAGCCAGGTGCGTTATTTGTGGGAGAATTTGAACCAAGCGGGCGTTGCGCTGGTCAACCCGGCTGGAGGGCACGCCGTGTTTATCGATGCCACGGCTTTTTTACCGCATGTTCCAAGAGCGCAATTTCCCGCGCAGTCCTTGACCGCCGAAATTTACGCGGACAGCGGCGTGCGCGCCATGGAGAGGGGGATTGTATCGGCCGGACGGGATTTGGAAAGCGGAGAAAATCATATCCCTAAGCTGGAACTGGTTCGCCTGGCGCTTCCGAGAAGAGTTTACACGCAGTCGCATTTGGATTATGTTTGTTCGGGCATCCGGGGGACGCTTGCGAAGCGCGATCACATCAGAGGGGTGTCCATGGTTTATGAACCTCGTTACCTGAGATTTTTTCAGGCCCGATTTGCATTAATCCCGCAAAAAATAAAAAGTGCCGTTCGCGCGTAATCGCTCGATGTAAAAGAAGGTGCTCCTGTTGGCTCTTTTGTTGCATCATATCCATAGATTATGAGTTTAAGCGCCTCTAGAAATTCTTATCTGGCCAGCCCCTCTTACACGTTGACCCTGCGTTTAAAGATCAGGCGACGCCCGGGAACATTGGCGAAGATTATCTCGCTCATCGGCAAGGAACGGGCCTCCGTCGGCGCCATTGACGTTGTCGAGACTTCCCGGGATGAAAAAATTCGTGATATTACGGTTCAGGTATTAAATGAGCGCCACGGCAATGAATTGGTGGCCCGGCTCAACAGAATCCCCGGCATCCGGGTCATCGCTGTTTCCGACAGAACTTTCCTGATGCACTTGGGCGGAAAAATCGAAATGCGTTCCAGGGTTCCCCTAAAAACGCGCGATGATTTGTCCATGGCGTACACCCCCGGAGTGGCGCGGGTTTGCATGGCCATTCATGAAAACCGTTCGCGCGTCTGGGCGCTCTCCATGAAAAAAAATACGGTGGCCATTGTCACGGACGGTTCCGCGGTCCTGGGCTTGGGCAATATCGGCCCCGAAGCCGCTTTGCCCGTCATGGAGGGCAAAGCGATTCTCTTTAAGAATTTCGGGGGAGTGGATGCCTTTCCCATCTGTTTGGCGACGCAGGATACCGATGAGATCGTCCGGATCGTGCAGGCCATGGCGCCGGGTTTCGGCGGGATCAATCTGGAGGATATTTCCGCGCCGCGGTGTTTTGAAATCGAAAACCGGCTGAGAAAAACGCTCGATATTCCGGTTTTTCACGATGATCAGCACGGCACCGCGGTCGTGGTCTTGGCGGCTCTTTTTAACGCTTTGCGGATCGTCAAAAAATCCAAGCGTTCGTTGAAAATCGTCATGACCGGAGTGGGGGCCGCGGGCATGGCCGTAGCGCGGATATTGATTCAAGCGGGAATACGGCGCATCATCGGATTCGACAGGGCCGGGCCGGTTTATTCGGGCCGGATGCAGAATATGAATCCCGCTAAAGAGGAATTGGCCAAAATCACCAACCCGGACCGCTATCAAGGAAGCCTCAAGGGCGCGTTGTCGGGGGCGGATGTTTTTATCGGGCTGTCCGGCCCCGGATTGTTAAAGGTCAAGGATTTGTCGCGCATGGCTAAAAACGCTGTTGTCTTTGCCTTGGCCAACCCGGATCCCGAGGTGCCTCCGCTGGAAGCGTTGCGCTATGCGCGCATCGTGGCCACGGGGCGCTCCGATTATGCCAATCAGATCAACAACGCCCTGGTTTTTCCCGGGGTTTTTCGCGGGGCGCTGGACGTGCGCGCGCGAACCATCAACGAGCCGATGAAGCTCGCGGCCGCGCTGGCCCTGGCTTCGGTCGTGGGCCGGCGCGAACTCAGGGAAGACTACATCATCCCTTCGATTTTCAATCCCGACGTGGGCGCTTGCGTGGCTTCGGCCGTTCGCCAAGCGGCCATAAAAACAAAAGTCGCGCGCAAGAGCGCTCCATTCGCCGGCGGTCATAACCTGCCGGCGCACGAATCCAACGGACACGGGGAAACGTCCGCATGATGTGGCTGGAAGCCGTCATTCACTGGCTGCATTTAATGGCGGCCGTGACGTGGATCGGCGGCATGATTTTTACCGCTTTCGTCGTGCAGCCCGTCTTGAGAGCCGCGTTGGACGACACGACGAGGATAACCCTTTACCGCGATATCGGGCGGCGTTTTAAGACGATTCAAATCGCCGCTCTTTGCGTGCTGTTGGCCACCGGTTCCTATAAACTATTCGGCCTTAGGGAGTCGCCGGATATTTTTTATTCGCCATTCGGCTATGTCTTGGCGACCAAACTCGTTTTGGTTTTGATTGTCGTCATCTTAAGCTATCGGCATTCCTATGTTTGGGGGCCGCAGCTCATCGAAGCGGCTGTTCGGCCCGGACCGGCCATGGGCCAATTGGCGAAAAAGCTTTATTTTTGGGGGCGGATTAATTTGGCGCTGAGTCTGGCCGTTATTTTTTGCGCCGTGCTTTTGCGGTTCAATCCTTTTTATTAAACTCCCCGCCCAGAAAAAATTTAACCAATAAGCGCTTGCCCGGTTGCGCGTTTTCAGGCGTTGGGTTATTCTTGTCCCTTATTTTTAATTGAAGAGTTTGAACGTTGGCCGGTTCGTTGCACAAAGAACCATGAGGACTATTAACGAGCCGCACAAGGAGGTGCCCGATGCCAGCAAAGGTGAACGGCGAAAAAACCGTCATGCCTCTTATTAGAGCCGAACAAATCATGTCCAAGCCCGTCTTTTACTTGCGCACTTCGGATACCGTCCGGCAGGCGGCCAGTTTGCTTTTGGATAAAGGCATCAGCGGCGTTCCTGTCTTGGATCATTTTGAAAAGCCGGTGGGCGTGATCACCAAAACCGATATCGTGCGTTATGAGCGGGAATACGTATCCATGAGCATCGCGGATGAAACCAGGCGGATTATGCGGGCCAGGGGCACGTTGGAAATGGTCGCGGAAAGCAGAGGGTTCCACCGGGAATCGGAAGAAGACTACGTTCTTAAATGGATGACCCCCAAGATTTACAGGGTCGGACGCTCGGCGCCATTGGCCGTCATCACGCGCGAGATGGTCAAGAAAAGAGTGCATCGTTTGTTCGTCACTGATGAGAAGACGGGCAAAATTTTCGGGGTGATTACGACGTTTGATCTTTTAAAATTTTTCTCCCGAGTTCTTTTGACGGACGCGGGCAAGCGGGAAAAGAATTGTTTGCAATTACGCTAAGATTAGATGGCAGCCGGGACGCAAATGTTCCTGTGGCATAAACGAGACAATCGGAGGGATTCGCATGAATGCCGAGCGAAGACGAGCCGCGCGAGCTTCGTTGTGGAGTCGCCTGAATGAATTCAGGCCGTACGTTATCTTGCTTGCCCTCTTGCTGCCGCTTGCCTGCCGCAAACAAACGGAACAATCTCCGAGACCCCGCGCCGGCCGCTTTACGCCGCAGCAGCTTCAAGCCAAATTCGTTTGGGATTTGGGCGCGGGCGCCGTTGACGTCGCCGGCTATCCCGACGCGCAAAGGAAGAATTACGAAGTATTCAAGGCGAAGTGTTCTCTCTGCCATACCCTCGCTCGTCCCATCAACGCTCCGTTCGTCGGCCGCGAGGATTGGAAGCGCTACGTCCACCGGATGCATGCCAAGGGCGAGGCCGCCAATATGGCGCTGAGTGAAAAGGAAGAAAAGGCTATCGTGAATTTTTTGGTTTACGACGCCCAGGAGCGCAAAGTCAAGCGGGCGGCGCAGTTTGAAGAAGACACCACGCTTTTGGAAGAGCTTTTTGATGAAGTGCAGAAAGAACAAGGGAGGCTGGCTCTTGAAGAAGGAAAAAAAGAAATTCGGTCTTTTACCTACACCGGTGATCGGCCGTAAAAAGGAGAAAAAATGATACAACGCATTAAATTGTTCGCGGCGGCCCTATTTTTATTGGCGGCCGCCTGGATCGCGCCGCCGGTGATCCAGAGGCTCAGGCATTTATGTCCGGTTAAGCCGACTGGTGTTCCGGAGGCTCAGGCTACTGCTGCTTGGGCGAGAAAATACGGCGTTAGCTGCAATGTCTGCCATGTGGCTGGATATAAGCTGACCCGGACGGGGCAGCAGTTTTTAAGAAGCGGCCATCAGATGCCTGGGGGCGAGGATAAGGAGGCCAACCTTTCTGATTATCTGGCGCTGACAGCCAAGCTGCGCAGTTGGCAGAAGAATAAAAATACAGAAACATTGGCCACCGGGGCCGAAACAAAGGAGATCAGAAATTCTTTTGAGGCCCACGCCCTGAGCATTTACGCGGGCGGACCGTTGGATAAAGGGTTCTCTTTCTTTTCTGAAATGTACTTAAACGAAAACGAGAAGAAGAATCCTTTGGAAAACGCCGAAAAGACTGAGTCTGATATGGGCGATTGGGCGCGCTCCAAATTGGCCGAGCTCTACCTCCAATACAACACCGGCTTCGGCGAGGATGTGTCTTGGACGGCCAGGATGGGCCGCATTATGCCGTGGCTGATTCATCTTCATGGGGGCGGCGCCCGCTTGGAGTATTCGCGGCCGCTTCCTTTCACCTCAACGGTTAATAGTGAAAACCCATATCGAACATTCTCCAGGCAGTTCGGCGCCAGCACGGGCTTGAGCTACAAGGATGCCTTTTTGGAGCTAGGCGTCGTTAACGGAACAGGCAAATACGAGAACACCGTTGAGATCGGCACCGACACCCATAAAGACGTTTTTGCCACTCTGGACTACGCTTTTGACGGCAATGGCAGCATGGCCGGCGTTTACTACTACCGGGGCCGTTACCCAAGCCATTGGTTCGTTCCGTCAAAATACACCGGGGATGACGCTTTCAACCAGCTTGGCCTGATGGGCAATTACACCATTGATCTTCAAGGGGTTAAGGGAGCCTTGGTGGGGTCTTATCTTACCGGAAAAAATAAGTTCAATACTCCGGGGATCACGGGCTTTGAGCAGAAGTCCAAGGGTTACTATATTGAAGCCCAGTCGCATCTGATGGCCGGAGACTTGGCGCCGTACTTTAGGTGGGACTTTTTTGACGCGGACACGAGTTTCAAGGACAACGAGAAAGAGGGCCCTGTTTTGGGTATCCACTGGAAACCCATGGAACACGGGCGTTTTGTTTTGGAGGGTTCTCAGTATAAGAGCAAGAACGCCTCCAAAAGCTTGACAACGGGCGCTGTAACGGCTGCGACAAAACAGACAACAGAGAGAGAGACAACGCTTGAGATTCAGTTTATGTTCTAAACCGGTATTCATATGACTTATAGGGGCTGGTGTGGTGCGAATGTTCCGGCTTGTGAGGTCGCAAGCAGGCGCTCCTTCAGCCGCACCCCGCAAGCCGGGTCAATGTTTCAGCATTGCAACCCGGGCCAGCCCATTGTTAGGAGGCGCGATGGAACTAAAAGATAGTCTTTGGTTGGAGATCGGTATTGGATTGCTTTTATTGGCAGGCATGGTGGTTCGAGCGGATGATTCCTCAGCGGGAAAGACCATTTACTCCGCTAAATGCGCCTCCTGCCACGGCAAAGACGCCAAAGGCAATGCGGGCATGGCCAAGGTGTTTAAAATCAATCAATCGGCATTGGACCTTACCGATAAAGAGACGCTTGGCAAATCGGAGAAGGAACTCATCAACACCACGACGAACGGCATGAACAAAATGCCCGCGTTTAAAGGCAAGCTCGCCGAAGCGGAAATTGCGGGTGTCGTGGCTTATGTGAAAAACACGGGGGGGTCTTCCAACGCCGAATCGAAAGATGCCCAAAGCGCGTCCGGCGGACAAAAGAAAAAATTGTCGGCCCAGGATGGTTCGTCATCGGCGGGTGCCGGCTTGTTTTCGGCCAAATGCGCCTCCTGCCACGGCAAAGACGCCAAAGGCAATGCGGGCATGGCCAAAATGTTCAAAGTGGATGTCGCGGCGCTGGACTTGCTCGACAAGACGACGTCGGACAAAACCAACGAGGAGTTGACCGCCATCATAACCAACGGCGGGGGAAAAATGCCGGCTTATAAAGGCAAGTTAAAGGACTTGGAGATTGCCGAGGTTCTCGCTTATGTTCGCTCATTAGCGGAAAAACAAGGGGGTCGTCCGGCGTTGAACGGGGACGCCAAGAACGACAAGAATAATAATGGTCAAGATGGAAAATAAATTGTCCGATGGGCAGATATCCAGGCGTTCTTTTTTAGGATGGCTCATCGCGGGTTTGGGCGCGTTGATCGCCGCTGTTCTGGGCGGTTCGGGGCTGGGTTATTTCATTTCGCCCGTGTTTAAGCGCAAAGAGGAAGGCTGGGTGGATGTCGGGCCGGTCAAAGATTTCAAATCGGGTGTTCCTGCGAAGATTGAATTTGCGGCGCGGCGGCGCGATGCGTGGGTGACGACGGAACACCGCGCTTCGGCCTGGATCCTGACGTCCAACAACAGGGATTTCATCGCTTTTGATCCGCGTTGCACGCATTTGGGATGCCCCTACCGCTGGGATGACGCAAAAAAGCAATTTTTGTGCCCGTGTCATACCGCGGCTTTCGCGATCGACGGCCAAGTCGTCAGCGGACCGCCCCCGCGTCCTTTGGATCGGTATACGACGAAGGTTGTGGGGGGCAGGCTTTTCGTGCAACCGCTCCAGGCAAAGGCCTAGGAATATGCCCATGCGCCGATTCCGCGATCGGGGCCTGCCAGGAGGCCGGCGATGACGGCATTGCGCGCCTGGATTAACGAGCGTTTGGGCTGGGATAAAATTTGGCAAGCTATTTTTGAGCGGCGAATCCCCGAGGCCAAGGGACCTGTGGCTTGGCTTTACACGTTGGGGAGCGCCCTTCTTTTTGTCTTTTTAGTCCAGATCATCACCGGCGCCTTGCTCGGCATGAATTACGTTCCTTCTCCCGATCATGCCCATGATTCCATCCGTTATATTGAAAACGAGGTTTTGCTGGGTAAATTCATCAGGGGTTTGCACCATTGGGGCGCCACTTTGATGGTGATTTTGGTTTTTTTGCATATGCTGCGGGTTTATTTTATGGCCGCTTACAAATACCCGCGCGAAGCCACGTGGCTTTTCGGCGTCGGTCGTTTTCTGGTGGTCATGGGCCTGGGATTTACGGGGTATCTCTTGCCCTGGGATCAGAAGGCTTATTGGGCCACGGTGGTCGGCGTCAATATCGCCGGCCAAGCGCCGGTGGTCGGTCCCTATGTGGCCAAGGTGTTGATGGGCGGTGATGCAATGGGCGCCGCCACCCTGACGCGTTTTTATGCGCTGCATGTTCTCGTTCTGCCGCTGACGGCCGCCCTGCTCATCGGCGTTCACCTGTTTCTCGTGATTTGGCATGGGATCTCGGAAGTTCCCCGCAGGGTGGGCAAAGGCGAGAGGGTTCTCTAATGGCCGGCGGCTGGCACGAAGAATATAAAAAGAAATACAAAGAGCTTAAAGAAGCGGGAAAATCTTTTTTTCCGCATACTGTTTTTAAGGACACGCTCGCGGCCCTGTTCATCTTGGCGCTGCTTTCTTTCTTGGCGTGGCATTTCGGCGCGGGCTTGGAGGAGCCGGCCGATCCTACGGATACCACGTACAACCCGCGCCCTGAGTGGTATTTTCTTTTCATGTTTCAAGCGCTCAAATTTTTTCCCGGGCATCTTGAAGCCATCGCCGCCGTCGTTTTTCCGGGCGCGGCGATCACTGTGCTTATTTTGCTGCCTTTTTTGGATCGTGGGCCCCGGCGCCATATTGTTGACCGCAAAGCGCTGACCGGCTTGGGGATAGCGGCCTTGGCTGGGATCGCTTATTTGACCTGGGCCGGTTACAAAAGCCCCTTAACCAACCCCATCGTGGAGAAAGATCCTAATGTGATGGCTGGAATGAGGCTTTACCGGCAGCTCAATTGCGCCTATTGCCATAGGATCGGGGGAAAAGGCGGCGGTATCGGGCCGGAGTTGGACAAAGCGACCGCAGAAGAAACCGAAGAATGGCTCGAAAAACATTTCCGCGATCCGCAGTCGGTCAGCCCCGGTTCCGCAATGCCCAAGCTCAATTTGTTGGATGACGAAATCCACGCGCTGGTGGCCTATATGAAATCGTTCGGAGCCGGTCCGTACACCAAGGAAGCCCCGAAGTTGTTCGTTGAAAATTGCGCGGCCTGCCATCGAATCGAGACGGAAGGCGCGGATACCGGCCCTGATCTTTCTTTGATTGGATCCGCCAGGGACAAAGCCTATATCAAGAAATATATTGAAGATCCCTCCACGCTCAATCCCGACTCCGCCATGCCCGGGTACAAAGGCCAGATGACCGAAACTCAGATCGAAGACCTCGCCCGTTACCTATCGAGCCTGGGCCGTTAAGGCCGGTTTTAGGTCGTATTGTTGCATGCCTATCGGCTTTGCAACGGATTGGTTTGGCATGGCAGCAATTGCGTAAACCAACCCCCTAACCCTCCCTTTTTCCGAGCGTAGCTAAGTTACAATGAAAACATCGCCTCAGCAGCTTTCAACTAAAAGCGGAACAAAATAGTTTCGGGAAGATTTTTTAAGGGTATAAAAATTATGTTCATTCCTCCTAGTTTCTTTTCCAGAGGCGCGTCCAAATCGGGCGCAATCACGATATTTTTACCCGCAGGGTGTAAGGCGCGGAAAGCGCGCAACGCCCCCGGATCGAAAGCGGCGGCATGCCATTTGCATTCAATGGCTATGGCCTCTCCCCGGCCCTGGGCAATGACGAAATCCAACTCTTGTTTTTGTTTATTTCTCCAAAAATGAATCCGGGCAGAAGGAGCGTGGGCCAGCAATGTATCCAGAACTAAATGTTCCCACAAAAGCCCGCAATCTTGCTCGCGCAGTTCATTCCAGCCGTTTGCGTAGCGGACAAAGCCCGTGTCAAAGCCGTAGATTTTAGGCTGCTGTAAAATTTCTTGGCGCCCGCCCCCATGATAAGGCCGCAGGATGCGCAGCACATGGGTCATTTGGAAAACTTCCAGATAATTAAGAATAGTCGGCCGGCTTAAGCCGCAAGCGCGGGCCAGGCTGGTGACTTCGGCCATACCCCCGCTTTGCCTCAGCGCGGCTTCCAGCAGCCTGAGAAAGCCCGCCCTTTTTTCCACATGGAAAAGCTCTTGGACATCGCGCGCGAAATAGGAATCCAGCCATTCCCCATAAAAACCTTCATCGGCACTCCCGGCCAGCAGCGCTTGGGGCAATCCGCCTCGGAATAAGCGCTCGCGCAAATCTTGAACGCCAAAATCCGCAAGCTCCTGGAAGAGGACCGGCATTAGAACCACGGTGCGCTTGCGTCCCGTCAGACTGTCGCGGAACTTTTGCGTCGCCGCTAGGCTTGAGGAACCGGTAGCCAGAATTTTTAGATGGGGAAAGACATCAGCGCCGATTTTAAGCAGCCGGCTGGGATCGGCAAGCTGGTGAATCTCATCCAGAATGAGTATCGGCTCTTTAACAGATCGCAAAAAGGCCTGGGGATCGTCCAGCAAAGCGGCGGTTCGCGGCAAGTCGCAGTTCAGGTATTTAGCCTCGGCGAAGCCGCGGCAGAGCGTGGTTTTTCCAGAGCGCCTTACCCCCGTAAGCCAAGCAATCGGCGCTTGTTTCCAAGTTTGGGTGATTTTATCAATCCAAAAAATACGACTAATCATATCTATAGTTTACACCTATATTTACTAAATGTAAATAGTGATTTATATTATTCTGATAGGAACACAACGGTAGGCATCGTAGCAGCAGGAAAAGCGATCGGCACAAAAATCGCCAGGCTTTTGGGGATCAAACGAACCCCCAGATGCGAGCATTGAATCTCCCTTTGCTTATGTGCGCCAGATCGAAGACCTCGCCCGTTACCTATCGAGCCTGGGCCGTTAAGGCCGGTTTTAGGTCGTATTGTTGCATGCCTATCGGCGTATCGGCTTTGCGACGGATTGGTTTGGTATGGAAGCCAGCGAGGTTGACATGATGGAAAATTTCTGTTTGGATTGCTTTTGGTGCGATCTTGTCGTTGATTTCAGCGGAAAATCTCATTATTGTTGCCGCAAAAACGGCGAGAGATTGATCGGGTCGATTCTCAATAGGCCCGCCTGTCCGGAATTTTTACCGCAGGAAACAATGGCGGAAACGGCGAGCGGCGATTGGGAAGGGCAGGGGAGCGGGTAAACAGCCGGTTGCGCGTTGCCATGATTTATGAAAATCGTCATTATCGGCGGCGGCATCACCGGATTAAGCGCCGCTTACGAGCTGGCCAAAGCCAAGCGTCGGGGACTGCGGTTCGAATATTGCCTGATTGAGAGAGCCGCCAGGACCGGCGGCAAAATCCTCACGGATCGGGACGCTTATTTTCCGATTGAAGCGGGTCCGGATTCATTTTTAACGTCAAAGCCAAACGCGGTGGAGCTTTGCGAGGAGCTTGGACTCTCGAGCCAGCTTCTCGATACCGGCCGGACGTCTCAAAGCGTCGGTATCCTTAACAACGGCCGGCTGAAACCTATTCCGGAAGGCATGAATTTCATGGTTCCCCGGCGCCTTGCCCCTTTTTTAACGACCGGTTTGTTGTCGTGGCCATCAAAATTAAGGGTTTTGATGGACATTGTTTTGCCCAGAGGCCGCCCGGACGACGATGAAAGCGCGGCTCAATTTTTCAACAGGCGCATGGGCTGCGAAATGACGTCCACGTTCATCGATCCTTTTTGTTCCGGCGTTTATGCCGGATCAGCCGGCGAGCTAAGCTTCAAAAGCGCTTTCCCGATTCTTTATCGTTTGCAGGCGAAGCACCGCAGTTTGATTTTAGGTTTGATTAAGGAACAGCGCTCCAACGGCGCCGGGCGGGCTTCGGCGCACACTCCGTTTGTGACGCTTAAAAACGGTTTGGATGCCCTGCCCGCGGCCGTCGCGTCCCGACTGGAAAGTCAATCAGTTATTTTGGGGACTCAGGTCAAGGCCGTCCGGCGCGAGGGAGGGGGATACGGCGTTGTTTTGGAGGATGGGCGCGTCATTTTCGCGGATGTCGTTTTGGCCGCAACCCCGGCTTTTGAATCGGCGCGCATGATCGAAGAGCTTGATCGCGATCTGGCGGCCGAGCTTTCGGGAATTCCTTATGTTTCTTCGGCCACCGTTACGATGATTTTTAAGAACGACGATTTTCCGCGTCCCGCGCGCGGATTCGGTTTTCTCGTGACGCGGCACGAGGGCAAGGCCATCCTGGGCGCCACGTATTGTTCCAATAAATTCCCGGGGCGCGCGCATCCGGATTACGCGGCGATCCGGTGTTTTGTCGGCGGCGAGGTTGCCAAAGAACTGCTGCGTCTCGATGACCAAGCCGTCGCGGAGCGGGTGTTGAGCGATTTACGGCCGCTTTTTGAAGCTTGCGGCCGGCCTCTGATGACGAAAATTTATCGCTGGATGTCCGGCAACCCCGTTTATGCCGTGGGCCACGAGGCCAGGCTTGAAAGAATCGAGACCCGGCTCCGGCGTCAACCGGGACTTTTTGTGGCCGGCGCCGCTTATCGCGGGATCGGCCTTCCGGATTGCATCGCTCAAGGCCGCCAAGCCGCGTCAAAAATCCTAAAAATTATCGAGGAAAAGAGGCTGTCGTCGGGACCGCGTTAATGATTAAATGGTCATCAAGAACATGCCGATCATGCGTTTGAAGCGTTTTATTATCGCGGGATTTTTCTGCTTGGGCGGATGTTCAAACGAAGAGATCAGGATTGATCGCGTCCCCAAGGAAACCATGCCGGCAGTTGAATCGTCCTTTAACCCCGCTGATGCTCAATTGACGCCAAGAGAACAAGGCCCGCCGGAGCCCGCCGCATTGCACTGGGACCTTCCTCCCGGATGGCGGGAAAAACCGGCTTCAGGCATGCGCGTAGCGTCATTCGACGCCGTGTCGGACGCGGGCGCCGTGGACGTCAGCGTGATTTTTTTGCCGGGGGACGCCGGCGGAGAGATGGCCAATGTCAATCGTTGGCGCTCTCAAGTGGGTCTTGAGGCCTGGGATGAGAAGGCCTATTCGGCTCAATCCCGCCGCATCAAAACGCCTGCGGGCACGGTGGTTTTTGTCGACTTTACGGGTACGACCGACGGGGTGAGTACAAGGCTGTTGGCGGGGATACTGACCCATAACGGGCATTCCTGGTTTTTTAAGGCCATGGGCCCGGAACAGGCGGCGGCCGGCATCCGCCCCGCTTTTTTGAAATTTTTGGAGAGCATTCATGAAGCGCATTAGTGTAGTGCGTCCAGCACTTCTTTATTTTTGGCGTCATTCCCGCGAAGGCGGGAATCCAGGCCTGGACCCCAGCTTTCGCCGGGGTGACGAATGCAAAGGGATTTATGACGCATTACACTAAGAGTCTTTTGGGCAAGGCCGCGGCTTTGCAAATCACTGTCTCCTGCCTTGCCCTGCTGATGATTCTGGTGGCGATGTGCACGCTGGCCCAGGTCAAGTTAGGAACATGGGGAGCGGTGGACGTTTACATGAGAAGTTTTTTTCTTTACGCTGAGGCGGGTCCTTTGCCCAAAATTCCCGTGTTCCCGGGCGGCGCTTTAGTCGGGCTCGTGTTGGTCGTCAATTTGATGGCGGCCCAATGGCTGCGTTTTAAAAGAACCTGGCGGCAAGCCGGGTTATGGCTGGCTCATATCGGGCTTGTGCTTTTATTCGCGGGCGAGTATATCACGGGCATGTACGCCCAAGAAACTCAAATGGCTTTGCGCGAAGGGGAAACTCGTCAATTTACGGAGAACCCCCGGGATTTGGAGTTGGCGCTCATCGACGTTTCCCATGATCAATATGACGAGGTCTTCAGCATCGTGGATTCGATGCTGGCTAAGCGTCGCATCATTAATCACTCCCGCCTGCCTTTTCAAATTTTCGTCAAGCAATATTACCGCAACTCGATGATCGCTCCGGCCGTTGATAACGGCGGATCATCGTTGGCCACTCATGGAGTCGGGCAACGCTTAAACGTTACGGAGGCCCCGCCGGTTCTCGGGGATGACAAAATCAATCAAACGGCCGCTTTTATCGAAGTGATGGCCGGGGACCGCAGTTTGGGCACATGGCTTGTTTCCAACGGCATTGAGTCGGCTCAGGAATTTGAGCATGACGGCCGCCGCTGGCGGCTGGCCATGCGGCACCAGCGGCAATACCTCCCGTTTTCTTTGACCTTGAAGGATTTTCGCCATGATCGTTACCCGGGCACGGACATCCCGAAAAATTTTTCAAGTTTGGTTCATTTGAATCATCCGGATCAAGGGCAGAGCCGGGATATCCTCATTTACATGAACAATCCCCTGCGTTACGCGGGCAAGGCTTTTTATCAGGCCAGCTTCGGGGAGAACGACACGCTGAGCGTTTTGCAGGTGGTGGATAATCCGGGCTGGGTTCTTCCTTATGTTTCCTGCGTCCTGATCACCCTGGGGCTGATTGTTCATTTTGTTTTGAAAATGCGCGAGTCGCGCAAAAGGACGGCCTATTTATGAGGTTGCGGCGATCGCTGATCGGGTTTGTCGCGGCGGGTTTATTGATGAGCGGGGCTTTCGAAGGCGCGGCGGCCGGCGTTACCGCGGATTTGGAGGGCTTCGGCCGTTTGCCCGTGCTTCAGGGCGGACGAATAAAACCCATGGACACGCTGGCGAGAACCTCTCTATTGATGATCTCGGGCCGTCAAAGCTTCCGGGTCAACGGCGCAGGCGTTGCCGCCGCTGAATGGCTGCTCGACGTGATGGCCAAACCCGACAAAGCGGACGGATACCGGGTGTTCGCGATCGATGACCCCGATGTTTTAGGCCTGATGAACATACGCCAGGCGAAAACGAAACGCTTTTCTTATCAGGAGATCGAGTCCTTTCTGCCTGAAATCGCGGCGCAGGCCCAGCGCGCGCAATCCGTCGACGCTCAAGCGCGCGACCGGTTCCAGAGCGCCATCGTCAATTTGCATGACCGTTTGCTGCTTTACCAACGTTTAAAAAATACGCTTCAACCGGAAGATGCCGATGATTTTTCGCGGGAGATCGAAACATACCGCAGAATTTTGCCTCAAGGCTTGGCGGCGCTGGGCGCTCATCAGAAAAAAGGCAAGGGATTTGATTTGGAAGCGCTTCAGCGTTTGGGTTCGTTCGTGAGCCGGTATGAGTTTCTTTCTCAATTCGCGTATTTTCTTTTTTTGCCCCCGGTCAAGGGCTCTTTGGAAGAGGGCTGGGCCGACGGCGGAAGCGAATTGCTGAAGGCCTTGGGTCCCTCCCACGCCGAACACCCGTTGTTGAGGGCCTACGCGCGTCTCGCTCATGCTTGGAAACGGCTGGATTCGACCGCTTTCAACGCCGCGGTCGCCGAAGCCGGCGCGTGGTGGTTGAAACGGGATGCGGCCGTCGATGGGCGTGTCCGTTGGGAATTTCTCTTCAACCGTGCGCAGCCCTTTTACATCGGCATGGCGTTTTACGTAGCCGCCTTTTTGACGGTTCTTGTTTCCTTCATGAAGTGGCCGGTTGTTTTACGCCGAACCGCGTTTCATATTTTAGCCGTCGCTTTTGTCGTCCATACCGCGGGCCTCTTGACGCGCATGTGGTTTCAAGGGCGGCCTCCGGTGACGAACCTTTATTCGTCGGCCATTTTTGTGGGTTGGGGCGCCGTCATGATCGGGATGATCGTGGAGAGGCTTTATAAAAACGGATTCGGATCGCTCGTTGCTTCCTTGGCGGGTTTCTGCACCCTGCTGGTGGCGCATCATCTGATGGATTCCGGCGACACCTTGGAGATGATGCGGGCGGTTCTTGATTCCAATTTTTGGCTGGCTACGCATGTCGTCGTCATTACCATCGGTTATTCCGCGATGTTTTTGGCGGGGATGCTGGGCATCGTTTATCTCCTAAAAAGATTGATTATTCCTGCGGCCAAAACGGAGCAGCTCAGGCCGTTGGTTTCAATGACTTATGGGATTATCTGCTTTGCGCTTTTGTTTAGTTTCACCGGAACGGTTTTGGGGGGAATTTGGGCGGACCAGTCGTGGGGACGGTTTTGGGGGTGGGACCCGAAGGAAAACGGCGCTTTGTTGATCGTTCTTTGGAACGCCGTTATTTTACACAGCCGGTGGGGAGGGTTCATCCGCGAGCGGGGCCTGATGGTGATGGCGGTTTTCGGCAACATCATCACCAGCCTTTCCTGGTTCGGCGTCAATATGCTGGCCATCGGCCTGCATTCTTATGGTTTCATGGGCAAGGCTTTCTACGCTTTATCGGCATTTATTGTCAGCCAGTTTCTTTTGATGGCGCTCGGCTGGTTTCCTGCCGGACGTTTTTATCGTTTAAGAGATTAAGGGTCTGACCCTAGCCGGGACTTCTCTGTCCCAATCTCTACATCCATTCTAAATCCGTTTGGCCTTTTTGTTGCAAAGAAAATAAAGAGATTTAGATGGAAATCCAACGGATCAATCTGCTCGGAGTAAATCATAAATCCTGTCCCGTAGAATTGCGTGAAAAATTAGCCGTTCCTACGGCGGATATTGCCGGCGCCCTGCGCCGCCTCGTATCGCTCGGGGCCCGGGAAGCGGTTATTGTTTCGACTTGCAACAGGGTGGAGATTTATTGGGCGGATGATGGCTGCTCGGGCTTGCGGGAACATATTCTTGAGGATTGGCGTCTGAAAGCGGCTCATGATTTGAGCGGCCATTTTTATCATCATGAAAATCTAGCCGCGGTCGAGCATCTATTCCGGGTATCCGCCGGCCTCGATTCCATGATCCTGGGAGAGCCCCAAATTTTGGGGCAGGTGCGCTGGGCTTATCAGAGTTCGTTCGAAGCCAAAACCACAGGACGCTTGTTGAACCCGTTATTTCAATCAGCGATCGCTGCCGGAAAAGAAGCCCGGTCCTTGACGGGTTTAGCCGGCGGCATTACCTCGGTCTCTTCGGCCGCCGTCGTCTTGGCGGAGAAAATTTTCGGCGAGCTCTCGGCGTGCCGGGTCATGGTTTTGGGCGCGGGCAAAATGGCCGGTGCGGCCGCAAGGCATTTTGTATCGAAAAAAGTGGAATCCATCCTTGTGGCCAATCGAACATCGGCTAAAGCCGAGGAATTAGCACGGGAGCTCGGCGGGCAGGCCTTGTTGTGGGAGGCGGTCATCGAGCGGATGGAAGATGTCGATGTCGCGCTGTGTTCCACGGCGAGCGCGGATATCATTTTGAGCGAGAGCCAGGTCCGCGCATTGATGAAGAGGCGCAGAGGGCGCCCTCTTTTCTTGATCGACATCGCGGTCCCCAGGGACGTGGAGCCGTCGGCCGGGCGCGTTCCGCAAGTTTATCTCTATGATATCGACGATCTCAACGCCATCGTCGCCACGTACGGAAAAGCAAAAGCTGAGGCCGCCCGCAAAGCGGAAACGTTTGTGGCGGGCAAGGCCGTCAAGTTTTGGTCGGGGCGGACATTGGCGCCTGCCTCCGTGGAGCGCGTGGGCGGCCCCTTGCCGGTTCTATTGCCGTCAAACGCCAGGCTCAGCCATGCTTAATCCGGCGCCGGTATCCGAAGGCAAGATCGTCGCCACGAAACGCATCGTGCTCGTGGGCCAGCCCAACGTGGGCAAGTCGGCCCTATTTAACCGGTTGACCGGCCGCTACGTCATGGTGTCGAATTATCCGGGCACGACCGTCGATGTCGCGCGAGGCATGGGTTTGGCGGGGAACGCAACCGTGGAGTTCGTGGACAGCCCCGGCATCAATTCTCTTGTGGTTTTAAGCGATGAAGAGAGGGTGACGAGGTCCCTGCTCTTCAGCGGTCCCGATCTTATCATGCAGGTGGCGGATCTTAAAAATCTTTCGCGGGCGCTCTCGTTGACGCTGGAACTCGCCGAGCTTGATATTGCCATGGTGCTGGTTTTAAACATGAAGGACGAAGCGTTGAGCAGAGGTTATCAAGTCGACAGCCTTAAGCTTTCGCAAATGCTCGGAGTTCCCGTCGTGGAGACGGTGGCGACGACTGGAGAGGGTTTCGAAGAATTGCAGGCCGCGTTCTTAAGAGCCGCGCGGCCGGTCAAGAAAAATGTTTACCCCGCACCGCTGGCCAAGGCCGTCTGGCAAGCGCAGCAGGTCTTGCCCGTCGATATCCGTCATCTGGGCGCCCTCTTTCTTCAAAATCATTTGACGCCCGAGGAATTGATTCCGCTGTTAAAGCGCGACACGGGCCATGAGGCGCTCGGGCGCCTTGAGCAAATCCGCCGCAACGCCGCCGGCCCGATGAGCCGTTTGATGGCGCAATCGCGCCAAGATGAGGCCGGGCGACTCGCGGCCGAAGTGCTGAAGCGGCCCGCAACTGTCAACCTGGGGAAGCGGGAATTGTGGGTGGCGCGCCTAGGCGCCTGGTGCCTTCAATCCTGGCCGGGGTACCTGATCGCGGCCTGCGTTTTATGGATTTTTTATGAATTCGTGGGCGTTTTCGCGGCTCAGATTGCGGTCGATTTTTTGGAAAACGTTGTCTTCGGAAAATACGTGAACCCCGCGGTTTCCGCTATCGTGCGGACCCTCATCCCCTGGCCTTTCGTTGGAGATATGCTGATCGGAGACTACGGCGTTTTCACGATGGCGTTGACCTACGCTTTCGCGCTTATTTTGCCGATTGTGACCGCTTTTTTCCTGGCGCTCGGCGTTTTGGAGGACACGGGGTATCTGCCCCGGCTCTCCGTATTGTCCGATCGTTTTTTCAGGGCCATGGGGCTCAACGGCAAGGCCGTTTTCCCGATGATTTTGGGGTTGGGCTGCGGCACCATGGCCATGTTGACCACGAGGATTCTCGACACCCGCAAGGAAAAAATTCTGGCCAGTTTCCTGCTGGCGCTCGCGGTTCCCTGTTCGGCCCAGTTGGGGGTCATTTTGGGCATGGCTTCGGGCATGTCCCATTGGGTTTTGGCGATTTGGCTCGTGGTGACTTTGGGAACGCTCTTGGGCGTGGGTTCCGCGCTGTCGCGGCTGCTTCCGGGCGCCGCTTCACCGCTGATTTTGGAGATTCCACCGATGAGGGTTCCGATCATGGGCAATCTTTTGAAAAAAGTGAGCAGCCGGTTGAAGTGGTATTTAAAAGAAGTCGTTCCGATTTTTGTTTACGCCACGCTGGTTCTTTATTTTTTTGACGCCTTCGGCTGGCTCAAGGCCTTGGAACGCTGGATGGAGCCCGTGATCGCTGGCTTCCTCGGGTTGCCCAAGCAGGCGGCCGAATCTTTTCTGGTGGGATTTTTGAGGAGGGACTACGGCGCCGCCGGGCTTTTTCAAATGCAGCGCGAAGGACTCTTGAATGTTCGCCAAAGCACGGTGGCCATTACGGCGATCACGCTCTTCATGCCCTGCATCGCGCAGTTCATGATGACCGTCAGGGAACGAGGAATGAAAGCGGCGGCCGCCATCTCAGGTTTTGTTCTGATTTATGCCGTGATCGTGGCCGGAGCCTTGAATAAGGTGTTGCTCGTCATGGGGTGGTGACATGGGCCGTATTTTTCAATGGATTTATCCGCTGCTGGAGCTTAAGGAAAAATGGTCGCGCAAAGCCGGCGACATCGTCGGCAAAGCCCCGGAAATGATGTTTCGCGAGCTCTCCGGCCGCATCGTTTTTTTGTCCGATATCCTTTGCCGCAAAAAAGGCGCGGTTCTTTGGATGACGAATCTCTGCTCGACCTGTCAGGAGAAAATTCCTTTGGCGGAGAAAATCAACCGGCTTCATGGCGAGAGGGTCGCTGTCGCGGCCATCAGCGTTTTGGGCCGCGACGTGGAAACGCCGCAGATGATTGCCCGGCGATTTAATCCCACTTTTATTTTGCTGACCGATCCTGAGGATGAAATCGGACGGCGCCTCGGGTATGCCCACCCGAATGACGCCTGTCCGTTGCGCAATTTGTTGATCGTCGATTCATCAAGGCGCATTCGATTCAAGCATCATCTTTCCGCAGTGTCCGAAGATCATCTGATGCGCGCGATCGAGGAGGTTTCAAATGACGGATAAAACACGCCTGATTTCAAAAAAATTTCCGATACCGACCGCTCAACAGGAGAACCTGGAGCAAGCGGTCAGCGTGATCTGGCAGTTGGCCGATCAGGGGCAGCAGGACAAGAAAATCCTTGAAGCGGCCATCGAAGAGACGGTCGGGGAGTCCGTTCTAGAGGGTCTGTTTCATCTTGGCCTGGCTGAAATCCGTTCGGAAAAGGTTTGTTTGACCGAAGAAGGAAGCACGCTGGCCCGCCATATCGTGCGCAGGCACCGTCTGACCGAGCGGCTGTTGAAAGATATCTTGGACATGCCTTTGGAACAGCTTGATCCCAACGCCTGCCGCCTTGAGCATGTCATCACTCAAGATGTCGAGGACGCCATCTGCACGCTGCTGGGGCATCCCTCGGAATGCCCCCACGGATTGCCGGTTCCGGACGGCCGCTGTTGTCAAAGCGCGCAGCGCCAAACAGGACCGGTGGTGATCCCGGTCTTGGCCATGTCCACCGGCCAGGAAGGCCGCATCGCCTATCTTGCTCCGGCCGATCGCCCGGAACTGCACAAATTAATGTCCCTGGGATTCGTTCCCGGCGCAACAATCAGGGTCGGCCAGGTATCCCCGGCTTATGTGATTTCCGTGGGTCATACGATGGCCGCAATCGATTCTTCTTTGGCCGGGCATATTTTTGTGCGTAAAAAGAATTCCGCGTGAAGATCAGACCATGAGCGTTTTGGCCGTGTTGTTGCAAAAATTTTTAGGGCGATGAGAAAAACATTCATTTTGGCCGCCGTTTTATTAATGGGGGTTACGATTGAGATCAGGGCGGGACGTTTTATTGCGACGCCCTTTGCCGAGACGCTGAATCCGGGCCGAAGCAGTATCTGGCAGTTCGGCCTTTACGAGCGAAAGAGCTCGAAGGATTGGCGGGGGCTCAACCGTTTGGATTTGGGATTGGCGCAAGGCGTTGAGTTGGGCGTGTTTGTCATCAGCCTTAAAAATAAGCAGGCCGACACCTGGATTAATTTGCAATACCGGCCGCTTAAGGAAACTCATCTCATACCCGCGTTAGCCGTCGGGATATGGGACGTGACGCGCCGGGGTTCTTGGTTTCTCCATCAGAGCGCGGGCCCTTCGCCGTTCGTCTCATTGGGTAAAAGCGTGATCCTCGGGGATCGTTATGCCAAGGCGGGCGTCTCTTACGGTTTCAACCGTCTCAACGGTTTTTTTGCGGGAGGAGAAATCAGGTTTCTCAAGAGAACGGGCATCCTTGGCGAGTACATCCCCAAAAATTCAAGGCTTTCCAAAGCCGGCGCCATGGATATCGGCCTTTATCAATGGCTCGGTAAGAACTGGCGCCTGAGAGTGTCCTCGATGGGTGGAAACCCGATGGCGGATATCTTTTTTACTTATGTGATCGGAGATCAACGGGCCGGCTGAACATATCATGGAAAACAAGAGAGAAACGCTTCTGATCGGAACGTCGGATCGTTCCTTACAGCGGGAACTCGCCGGCGCTTTCAGAAATTCTGAGCTTATTTTCACCGATACCGTTGAAGAGACGGAGTTGGCGCTGTTGGAGAAGAATATCGATGTTTTGATTTACGACTTGAAAGCCATACTTGATTTCAGCTTGGCCGCTTACGGCGTCATTAAAAAAATGAGGCCGCGTTTGCCCGTGATCGCCATCACGTCGGCCGAGGCGCCGCAACAAGACCGCAAGATTCTCGAAATGGGAATTTTTTATTTGCTGCACCGGCCTTTTGCCATGGATACGTTGAAGCAGCTGGTGATCAGCGCCGTTGAAAAGTCGAAAAAAGGCGAGGTTTTGCCTTAAGAAGGAGGTATTTATGAAAGCCACTGAATGTTTGAATTCGGAGCACGATGTTTTTTTGACGCAGTTGGACCGGATCGAACTGGCCAACAAGCAACCAGCCAGATATAAACCCGAGGCTGTTCAAGGCATGGTTGAGCTGTTGCGGGTGGCCGTGGATCGACATGCCCATGTCGAAGAAGGGGGCATTTACAAGGCGCTCGAACCTCATCTTGGGCGCGACCAAGGCCCGCTTGCGGTCATGGACCAGGAGCATGAGGAGATTCGCAAAACGGTTCAAGAAATCGCCCTCTGGAGCCCCGATTCGCCCAGGACCGTTCTGCAAAAAAGCGTTGCGCATTTTATTGAGGTGCTGCGGTCTCACATCGGAAAAGAAATTGAAGTTCTTTTCCCATTGGCGGAACGGATTTTGACCGGCAAGGAGCTGGAACATCTCGCCGCAAGCTGCGCTCATGAGCGCCGGCCCGACGCTTGCGCCGGTCCGATCAAAACCGTTGGGAAACCCTGCGGGTGTTGACCGAAGAATAACGCAAGTCTTTCTCGGGATCGCCGCCTGAGAGTCTTTCAAAAAAGTTCCGGCGATCTTTCATAATCCGGCCTGGGACCGTCCTGTCCCCCTTGTCCCTTGTTTGTCCTAAAGCATTAATGCCCTGCAGCCTGGAATAAGGCAGTAGTGTTGCACGAACTTCAAACAGAATTAGGATATATGACTTCGGAAATCCGTCTTATTAAATTATCGCCCACAGTGCGCTACGCCATCCAGGGGATGGGCGCTATTGCCCGGCTCCCGGCCGGGAATTTTATCTTGGTCGATAAAATAGCCGGTTTTCGCCATTTACCGTCTAACTATTTGGCCAAGATATTTCAAAGATTGGCTCATCGCGGCCTGCTCCATTCGCGCCGGGGCCCGGGCGGGGGTTATTCCTTGGCGAAGAAACCGGAGCGCGTGCGGCTCCTTGATATCGTGCGCGCCGTTGAAGAGCCGGTGGCGCCCGGGCATCAATGCCTTCTGGGTTTTTGTTCCAACGGAAAAGTTGGCCGATGCGTTGCTCATAAACACGTCGTGCAGGCGGACAAAAAGCTCAAAACAATGTTGGGTCGTCTTACGCTCGCGGATCTAGGCAATTAAAAAAGAAGAAGGGGGAACGTTTGATGGAAATGTTTAAAAAGAATTTCAACAGGCGGGAATTTCTCAAGTACTCCGGCGCAAGCGCCGCTGTTTTGATGGCCAGCGAACCGCTGTTCGCTTTGCTTGAGCCCATCGTCAAGACGGATAATCCGCTTGATTACTACCCGTCTCGCGATTGGGAAAAAGTTTACCGGGATTTGGTCAATGCCGATTCCACTTTTACCTTTATGTGCGCGCCCAATGATACGCACAATTGCCTGCTTAAAGCTTATGTCAAAAACGGGGTCTGCATGTATTTGGGACCGACGTACGGGTACGGCAAGGCCACCGACATTTATGGAAATCAGGCGTCGGCGCGATGGGATCCCCGCTGCTGCCAGAAGGGGCTCGCCATGATCAGGAAAGTCTACGGCCCGCGCCGGGCGAAATACCCGTCCATCAGGAAGGGGTTCAAGGAATGGGTGGATGCCGGATTTCCCAGGGAATCCAACGGCCGGGTGCCTGAAAAATATTTGCAGCGCGGCAAGGAGCCCTTCGTCAAAGTCAACTGGGACGAAGCCTTTTCCATCGTCGCCCGGGCCTTGGACAATATCGCCAGGACGTATAACGGCGATCAAGGCAAAGAACACCTCAAGGCTCAAGAGTACGACCCGGACATGATCTCAGCCATGAACGGCGTGGGCACTCAAGCGATCAAGCTTAGGGGCGGCATGCCTCTGCTGGGCGCCACGCGCATTTTTGGGATGAATAGATTCGCCAATTCTTTAGCGCTGCTTGACGCCAAGATTCGCGGCGTCGGCCCCGATCAGGCGGTCGGCGGCCGCGCTTGGGATAGTTACTCCTGGCATACCGACCTTCCGCCCGGACATACCATGGTTTGTGGACATCAGACCATTGATTTTGACCTGGCCACCGCGGAAAACGCGAATTTGATCGTCTGCTGGGGCATGAACTGGATTTCAACAAAAATGCCCGACGGGCACTGGCTGACCGAAGCCAGGCTTAAGGGGACTAAAGTCGTCACCGTGGCTTGCGAGTATCAATCGACCTCAAACAAGGCGGACAAGGTGATCGTCGTGCGGCCCGGCTCGGATCCCGCGTTCGCCCTGGGCCTGGCCAACGTCATCATCAGCGAGAAGCTTTACGATGATGAATTTGTGCGCGGGCACACGGACCTTCCTCTGTTGGTGCGTTTAGATACGCTCAAGCTCTTGAAACCGCAGGACTTGATCAAGGACTACAAGCCCGCGGTTTTGCAAAACACCCAGCTTCTTAAAGAGGGGGAGAAGCCGCCCGCTCCCGAACATCAGGACCGCCAGGTGGTCACCGAAAAATTAAGAAATGAGTGGGGCGATTTTGTCGCTTGGAATACGGCCTCCGGAAAACCCGAAATCGTCACCCGCGACGACGCCGGGCAAGCCAAGAATTGGGCCTTGGAGGGTAAGTTCACGGTCACGCTGGCGGACGGCTCCAAAGTCGACGTGCGGCCGAATTTCGACCTCATTAAAGAGCATGTTTCTCACTTTACTCCCGATACGGTGAGCGATCTCTGCCACGTGGATAAAGACGCGGTCGTTTGGCTGGGCCGGGAAATCGCCAAGAATAAGATGAAAACTTTGATTCCGATCGGCATGGGACCCAACCATTTCTTCAACAATGACCTTAAGGATCGCACCACGATGCTGGTGTGCGCGTTGACCCGCAATATCGGGTACCACGGCGGCAACATCGGTTCTTACGCGGGCAATTACCGGGGAGCGTATTTCAACGGCCTGCCGTTGTATCTTTCGGAGGACCCGTTCGATATCGAGCTCGATCCGGCCAAAAAACCTCATTACAAGGTTTACAACAAATACGAGTCGGCTCATTACTTCAACTACGGCGACCGGCCGTTGCGGGTCGGCAACAAGAATTTCACCGGTAAAAGCCACATGCCCACGCCGACCAAGTTCATGTGGTTTTCCAACGGCAACTCGATTTTGGGGAACCTGAAATGGCATCACGACGTGGTCATGAACACCTTGCCGAAGATTGAGGCGATCGTGGTCAGCGACTGGTGGTGGACCGCTTCCTGCGAATACGCGGACGTGGTTTTTGCGGTGGATTCCTGGGCCGAGTTCAAATACCCGGACATGACGGCCGCGGTGACGAACCCATTCCTTCAGTTGTTCCCTAAAACCCCGATGAAGCGCTTGCATGACACCAGAGGCGATATCGAGGTCATGGCCGGAGTAGGCAAGGCGTTGGCCGGGCTCACGAAGGACAACCGCTTCATCGACTACTGGAAATTCGTGCATGAGAACCGGGTGGAAGTTTATCTGCAGAGAATCCTTGATCATTCGAATGCGACCAAGGGTTACAACATCGACGAACTTCACGCCAAGGCGAAGGAGGGCGTCCCGGTGCTCCTGATGACGAGGACTTACCCAAAAATTATGGGCTGGGAACAGTCGAACGAGGCGAAGCCCCACTACACCAAATCCGGGCGGCTGGAATTTTATCGCGATGAGCCGGAATTTTTGGAGCACGGCGAAAATATTCCGGTGCATCGAGAGCCCGTGGACGGCACTCCGTACGAGCCCAATGTCATTGTTTGCGGCGCCAAACATTTGATACGCCCTAAGGGTCCGGAGGCTTACGGCCTGTCCGTCGCCGACTTGTCGACGGAGGTGCGTCAGATCAGAAACGTCATCTACGCGCCCGCGGACGTTCCCCACACCCGGCATCCCTTGAGAAAAGACGGGTATCAGCATGTTTATATCACCCCCAAATTCCGCCACGGCGCTCATACGACGCCGGTTGACGTGGATTTGATTTCCGTTTGGTTTGGGCCGTTCGGCGATTTTCACCGGCGGGACAAGAGGAAACCCTGGGTGACGGAAGGCTATGTGGATTTAAACCCCGATGACGCCAGATCGTTGGGGTTGGAGGACGGCGATTATGTTTATGTGGACGCCGATCCCTCGGACCGTCCGTTCCGTGGCTGGCAAAAGAAACCCGAGGATTACAAGGTTCATCGCGCCATGATGCGCGTCCGCCACTATCTGGGCATCCCCAAGGGGATCGCGCGTTCCTGGTTTCACATGTTCGTGGCGACGTATGGATCCGTCCAGGGTCATGAGAATAATGCGGATAAGCTGGCCAGGAATCCCAGGACCGGATATCAGGCCATGTTTCGTTACGGCTCGCATCAATCGTCGACTCGCGCGTGGCTGCGTCCGACTTGTCAGACGGATACCCTGGCGCGCAAAGACTATTTCGGCCAGACCATCGGCAAAGGGTTTGCGGCTGATATCCATTGCACGGTCGGCGCGCCCAAGGAGTCCTTCGTGAAATTCACCAAGGCGGAGCCCGGCGGGGTCGAGCATTCCTTGTGGAGGCCGGCTCAATTGGGCCTGCGGCCCGGATACGAGTCCCAAGCCATGAAAACTTATTTGGCGGGAGGATACTATGGCTAAAGTTCATAATTGGCAGATTAATCGAGATCAATACTATAAGTACGAAGCCTCTCCTCCCAAGAGGCAAATCGGCTGGGTCTTTGACACCAATAAATGCATTGCTTGTCAGACCTGCACCATCGCCTGTAAAACGACGTGGACATCGGGCAAGGGGCAGGAATACATGTTCTGGAACAACGTGGAAACCAAGCCGTTCGGGTTTTATCCGTTGGCCTACGACGTTAAGATTCTCGACAAACTGGGCCCCCAAAAATGGGAAGGAAAAACCTACGCGGGCTCCACGATCTTTGAAAGCGGCGACGATAAAGAGGATATCGCGGGCTATATCCCCGAACCCGAAGATTGGGCTCATCCCAACCTCGGCGAAGACGAAGTCAACCGGCCCATCGGCGAGAAAGCCACCTTCGAGGGCACGCACAAATCTTGGATGTTTTATCTTCAGCGAATTTGCAACCATTGCACGTACCCGGCCTGCTTGGCGGCTTGCCCGCGGCAAGCCATCTACAAGAGAAAAGAAGACGGCATCGTGCTCATCGATCAAGCCCGGTGCCGCGGCTACCAAAAATGCGTCGGGGCCTGTCCTTACAAGAAACCGATGTTTAATCCCAACACCGGCCGTTCCGAAAAATGTATCTCCTGCTACCCTTTGATCGAGAAAGGAATCGCGCCGCGCTGCGTTCAAACCTGCATCGGAAAAATACGCATGGCCGGCTTCATCAACCCGCCGGAAAAAGCGGATGCCAACAACCCTATTGATTATTTGGTGCACGTGGCTAAAGTCGCCTTGCCGCTTTATCCGCAGATGGGCACGTCGCCGAATGTCTATTACATCCCTCCCATTCATGTCGACACCGCGTACTTAAAGCAGATGTTCGGCCCGGGCGTTGATCAGGCCATCGCGACTTATAAAAAGCGCGAGGAAAAACTGGTCGGGTTGTTAAGCCTGTTCGGATCTACCGAGCACCTGGTGGACCGTTTCTGGGTTAAAGACGGCCAAGCGGCGGCCATCTTAAACGGCCAGGAAGTCGTGCGCGTGCCCGTCAAGGAGCCGATTGTGTTTCGGGTTTACAAAGATGAAAAACATGATGTCTACAGACACAGCGTCACCTGAGTCTTTGTCTCCGGTTTTGCCGGAATCAGCAGCGGAGCGCCTGAGCGTGCTGTCGTGGCGGTTGATTTCCGTGGGGTTCCTTTATCCTGATGAAGCCTGGGGCAAGCGATTCGAGAACCTGTTCAAGAAAGCCGCGGACTGTTGCGCGGCCGCGGGCAAAAAACGCCGGGCGCAGCTTGAAAAACTTCGGGATTCGTTCGCGGGAACTTCCCGGGAAATCCTGGCCGGAGATTTTCACCGGTTGTTCGGCTCAGGCGGCAGCGTGAGCCTGGATGCGACCGTTTATTTGACCGAAAATCCGTTCGATCAAGCCAAAAAGGCCGCGGATTTAGCCGGGTTTTACAAGGCGTTCGGGGTAGAGGCGGCCTCCGGCAACAGGCCCGATTCTCTGCCGGCTCTTTTTGAGCTCGTCAGCTATCTTCATGTTAAAGCCGTTTATGCCGGGCGCCATCGATGGAAAGAAAAAGAAAAAGTGACCAGAGACGCCATTCGTTCTTTGACCACGGAATTTTTAAAACCCGCCGTGGAAGGATTCGTCAAGCGCTTAGGAGAAAGCCAGCCCGGCGAATTTTATCTGCAATTAGCCAATTTATCCAGGGAGGTTGTTCATGAGAAGATTTAATTTTCTGGGTCTCGTCGTATTCTTGACGTTCGGCATCCGTCAAGACAGCCGGGGAGCGGAAGTCTTGATTCGATCGGGCAAGGTCGATCAGTTGACGATGGACCCTAATGATGCCGTCTGGCAGAAAGCTCAGGCGGTGGAAGTTCCTTTGTCCAAGCAAAGCATGGTTTCTCCTCATGGCGGCGGTTCCGTCGCAACGCTGACGGTGCAAAGCCTTTATTCCGCGAAAGAGGTCGCTTTTCGCCTTCAGTGGAAAGACGCGACCAAGGACGATCGTTGGGATTTGACCAATCGCTTCAGTGATGCCTGCGCTTTGCAGTTTCCGATGAAATCAAAGACGCTGCCGTCGCCTTTTATGGGAGATATCAACAATCCGGTCAATATTTGGAGATGGGCCGCCATCGTCCAGCAGGCGGAGCGTTTCCCCAAAGCTTATGCTGATTTTTACCGGCAGGACGCGATTGAAACAACCATCAAGTTTCACGACAAAGCGGGAGAAAATTTAATCGCCGTGGGCTTTGGAACGCTGACCCGTCAAAACGCGCAGGATATCGAGGCCAACGGGGAATGGGTTGACGGGCGATGGAGCGTTGTTTTTAAGAGGAAATTTTCGTCAAAAGAGGGCGCTGTTTTCAAGGAGAACGCCGTCTTCCCAGTCGGGTTTGCGGTCTGGGACGGAACCGGCAAGGAACGCGACGGGATGAAATCAGTCGGGTTTTGGCAATGGCTGATTCTGGGCAAGGCCGAGGCTCCTTACGGCAAGTCGCCGGCGGAAAAGGGAAAGTCGATTTTTGCCCGATACGGCTGCGCCACCTGCCACGGGCCGGATGGAAAAGGCGGCGTGAAAAATCCCAACTCGCAAGGCGGGGAAATTCCGCGCATCGATCGAGTGGCCGAGGGCTTTACGGAAGAGGAAGTGAAAAAAGTCATTATGGACGGCCGCATCCCCGTTCCTGAGGACGCCAAAGCGCCCCTGCCGCCTTTTTGGATGAATGCCTGGAAAAGCGTTTTAAGTGAGGAGGAGCTCCATAACTTGGTGGATTATCTCTTTAGTTTGTTGCCTAAAGGCAAAAAAGAAGAGTGGTAGAGCCTTTAATTTGGCTGAAGCGTTGCCAGAAGTATTGGTGGAGGTGAATCAATGTTACCTAATGTCGGTTTTACCGAAATTCTGCTGATAGGGGGGATCGCCCTTCTTTTATTCGGTCCCAAGCGGATTCCCGAGGCAGCGCGCGGCTTAGGCCGGGCCTTTAGAACCTTTAAGGAAGGACTTCGAGAGACAACGGACGAAATCAAGAAGACAGACGACGAAGCAGAAAAGTAGTTTTTAGCTCCGACCCTACACCTCGCCGGCGTCTCCCGCGAGGTTCCGAAAACAGCGCATCCGGCGGGGTGTAGGGCGACAGGGTTGGCCGCGCAAAGGCCGACCTCCCGATCCTCGCGATCGCCGGTTAAACCGGCAAACGCGGGGTGAATTGGAAAGGAGAGATGAGCACGTTAACTCACTTTAATTCGAGTGGGCGCGCCGCCCAGGTTGATGTCGGCGCCAAAAAGGCAACCCGCCGTCAGGCCATCGCCGTTGGAGAAATTCGCCTTAACCCCAAAATCATTAAAGCGCTTCTCCAGAATAAACTCGCCAAGGGCGACGCGCTCACGACCGCCAAAATAGCCGGCATCCTGGCCGCCAAGCGGACCGCGGAAATTATTCCTCTGTGTCATTCCTTAAATTTGGATTGTGTGGATATTGTTTTTAAGGCTGGCCCCGGAAAAATCGAAGCCAGGGCCATCGCCCGGACACAGGGCCGGACCGGCGTGGAAATGGAGGCATTGACGGCGGTAACCGTCGCCTGCCTGACGCTTTACGACATGTGCAAATCGCTTGATAAATCAATGGAAATCGGGCCGATTTACCTTTTGGAGAAAACCGGCGGTAAATCAGGTTTATGGCGGAGGCCGTCCAATGGCCGTTAAACTTCTGTTTTTTGCCCAATGCGCTCAATGGATGGGCGTCAAAGAATTGGACGTGCGGCTGGGCCGCCGTCCAATGGCTCTTGACGATTTTCTTAAGCGGCCGGAGTTATCGCCGATCAACAACCGTTTAGCCTTGATCAAGATCGCGGTCAACGAAGAATTCGCCGAGCCCCAAAGCGTTGTCAGGGATGGCGATGAGATCGCCTTTTTGGCGCCGGTGAGCGGAGGCTGATGTGTTCATCAAGATCACCGGTGAATCCTTAAGTCTTGAAGAGGCCATCGGCCAGGTGGTTTCTCCGACTTGCGGCGCCACAGTCACATTCATCGGCAGCGTGCGCGACAGCGAGGGCGGCAAACCCATCGCTTCGATCTGTTACGAGGCTTACGCGTCCATGGCGGAGAAAACGGTGCGCGGCATCGTTGAGTCCTGCCGCGAACTTTGGGGAGCGCGTGTCGCCATCCATCACCGCGTCGGCGAGATTCCCGTCGGCGAGGCCGCGGTCGTTATCGCCAGCGCGGCCCCTCACCGCCGGGAGGCCTTTGCCGCGTGCGAATACGCCATTGAGCGGATCAAAGCCGTCGTTCCTATTTGGAAAGTTGATTTTAAGGGGGTTGAAACATGCGCTTTAAAGTAGGCGTTCTAACAATCAGCGACCGCGCTTATGCCGGTGTTTATGAAGACCGGAGCGGTCCTGCCTTGGCCGGCGAGGTTCAAAAGCGAGGTTGGGATGTGGCGCGAACCGCGGTTATCCCCGATCTGGCCGAAGTCATCGAGGCCACGTTGATTAATTGGTCCGATCAAAAAGGTTTTGACGTCATTTTGACCACCGGCGGAACGGGGTTGGGCTCCCGGGACGTGACTCCGGAAGCGACCCGGCGTGTGCTGGCGAAGGAACTCCCCGGCATCGGCGAAATCATGAGAATCGAAGGGTTAGTGATCACGCCGTTGTCCATTCTTTCCAGGGCCGTGGCCGGATCAAGAGGGAAAACCCTCATCGTTAATCTTCCCGGAAGCCCGGAGGGGGCCGTTGATTCCCTTCGGGCCGTCGCGGATATTTTTCCGCACGCTCTGGCCATGCTTCACGGCGAAGCGCACGCGCATCAACGAGAGGAGGGAGTCCTTCATGATCAGCGTTGACCAGGCCCTTGATCTCATTTTAGGCCGGACCGCGCCGTTGCCGGCCGAGGCGGTCGCTACCGAGGAAGCCGTCGGCCGCATCGTCGCTCAAGACGTCCATGCCCGCGACCATTTGCCGCCGTTCGATAATTCCGCGATGGACGGTTTTGCGGTCAAGACTCAGGACCTTGGAGGAGCTTCTTTGAAGAAGCCGGTAATCTTGAAACTCAGCGAAACAGTGCGCGCGGGAAGCTTATCCCGCGTTGAGCTTGAGCGGGGGCAGGCCGTCAAGATCATGACCGGCGCGCCGATCCCTTCAGGCGCGGACGCGGTGGTTATGAGGGAGCATACCGAAGAAAACGCCGGTTGCGTTCGCGTCATGCGCAAGGTGGCGCGGGGGGAGAATGTGCGGCCTGCGGGAGAGGATGTCGCCAAAGGAAGTTTGATCCTCAAAGCCGGCAGTTTGATTAGGCCCTACGAAGTGGCCTTGTTGGCGGCCCAGGGCATCACGAGCTTGAGCGTGGTCCGCAGGCCGAGGGTCGCGATCGTGGCTACCGGCGATGAACTGGTGGCGTTTGACCGACCCACGCTCGGTCCCGCGCAAATTAGAAATTCGAACACGCCGGCCATTGCCGCTGCGCTAAAAAGGTGGGGCGCGATGACGGTTGAATTGGGGATCGCACCGGATCATCCGCAGAAACTGGAAAAAGCTTTTCGCAACGGCATCGACCGGGCCGATCTCATGATCGTTTCCGGCGGGGTTTCGGTGGGCGATTTCGACTACACGAAATCCATCCTTGAAAAAATGGGCATGGAAACGGTTTTCTGGCGGGTGGCCATGAAGCCGGGGAAACCTCTGCTCTTCGGCATCCTTGACGGGCGCATTGTGTTCGGCGTGCCCGGCAACCCTGTGTCCACGTTGGTTTGCCTCGAGGAGTTCCTCAGGCCGGCCATCGAAAGAATGCATGGTCATAAAATCAAGCATCCCTCCTGGCATCTGGAAGGCATGGTTGATGAGGATCAGCGCATCAGGGATCATGAGCGCCGCCATTTTCTTTTTTCGCAAGCCTATCAAGAAAACGGCCGGTTTCATCTTCATGTCATCCGGCCGCAGGGTTCGGCCATGATCGCCATGGCGGTTCAAGCCAATGCCCTGGCTGTCGTCCGGGAGGGAACAGCCGTGGTCAAAAAAGGGGAGAAGCTGGCCTTCAAATGGTTAAAGTAGAAAAGGCGACGGCCATTATTCTTGCCGGAGGCCTGAGTTCCAGGTTCGGCAGCAATAAGGCGCTGGCCCCGTGGCGGGGCGCGACCTTGATTGAATGGGTGATCGGGCGTTTGAGGGAAATATTCCCCAGAGTAATCGTAGTCGCCAAAGATAAACAGGTCTATGCGCGCCTGAGAAGCGACGCCGCTTCCGTGGTGGCTGATCTTGAGCGCAGCGTCCATCCTTTGAGCGGTTTTCAGGCCGGGTTGCGCGCCTCGCCGACATGGGCGAATTTTGTGACGGCCTGCGATATGCCGTTTCCCAATGCCGGGCTGATCAACGCTCTCTGGCAGGCGTATCAGGGCCGGTCCGCAGCCATCGGTTTGTGGAACGGGAAAATTCAGCCTTTTTTCGGTTTTTATTCCAAACGCTGCCTAGCCGCGATCAACGCGGGCCTGGCTGCGGGCGACTCCATCGAAACCATCTTAAGGAACGTCAACGCTTCGGTGCTGAGCGAAAACGAAGTCCGGAAAATCGACCCTCATGGATTGTCTTTTTTAGATTTGGACACTTGGGAGGATTATGAACGAGCTGGAAAACTTCAAGAAGAACCATCGATTCGTCGTTGATTCTCTTGGACGCCGGATTGATTATCTGCGCCTCTCCGTAACGGACAGGTGCAATCTTCGCTGCGTTTATTGTTTGCCGGCTGATGGTTACCGCTTTAAGGATTCCATTGAGATTCTCAACGATGAAGAAATCCTGCGCTTGATTCGCATCGCGTCGCAAATGGGCATTTCCAAGGTGCGGGTGACCGGCGGCGAGCCCTTGGTGCGCCCCGGGGTCGTCGATCTTATCCGGCAATTGATCGAAATACCGGGGATTGCGGATGTTTCTCTGTCAACCAACGGCGTGCTGTTTTCCGGCATGTACCGCGGACTGTGGAGCGCCGGGCTTCGGCGCGTCAATATCAGCCTCGACACGCTTAATGAGCAAAAATTCAAGACGATTACGCGCTACGGGAATATCGAGGACGTTTTTCAAGGCTTGAGGGGCGCTTTGGAAATCGGGTTTGACCCAGTCAAAATCAATGTCGTGGTCATGAGGGGGACGAATGACGATGAAATCAGCGATTTTGTGGCGTTAACCAGGAATTTGCCCGTTCATGTCCGGTTCATTGAACTGATGCCCATCGGAGAGACCGGGTTTTTCAGCCGGGCGACATGGGTTTCTCTTAACGATATTAAAGCGGCCTGCGGCGAGCTTGAGCTGTTGCCGCCGGATGAATGCCCCAAGGGGTGGGGGCCGGCTCTTTACTACAAGGCCCCGGGCAGTTTAGGCAGCGTCGGTTTCATCAGCGCTTTGAGCTGCAATTTCTGCAACCGCTGCAATCGCTTGCGCTTGACCTCATCCGGAAATCTTCATCCGTGTTTGGCCTCGGATTTGAACGTCGATTTGGGCAAGGCCATGAGGAACGGGGCTTCGGACCGGGAGATTCAGGGTTTGATCGAAAAAGCGGTTTTGATCAAGCCTGAGCGTCATCATATGGAGGCGGGCATGGTCCGCGAGGCTTTTATGTGCTCGCTCGGAGGCTAAGCAACGGTTATGGATGATCCGATCATCGCCGTACTTATTTTTATCGTGGCTATTCTTTATTCCTCCGTGGGCCACGGCGGGGCATCCGGGTATTTGGCGGTGCTGGCGCTGTTCGGTTTCGCGCCCAAGGAAATGGCTCCGGGTGCGTTGGTTCTTAACCTGCTGGTTGCCGGGACCGCCTTTTATTCTTACCGGCGGGCCGGCTATTTTTCGTCTAGGCTGTTTTGGCCTTTTGCCGCGGCTTCGATCCCTGCGGCTTTTTTGGGCGGGATGCTGCAGGTTCCGGTGCGGCTTTATTCCTGGCTGTTGATGGGGGCGCTGCTTTTCGCCGCGATCCGCCTTGCCTTGGCCGGCATCAGGCGCGGCGAGGATGATTCGTTGCGATCCCCTCGCCTGAGCGTTGCGCTGCCCGTGGGCGCGGGCATCGGCTTGGTATCCGGCATCGTGGGCGTCGGCGGCGGGATTTTTCTCAGCCCCATTATTCTTTTGATGCGTTGGGCCGACGCCAAGCGCACGGCCGCGGTTTCCGCCTGCTTCATCTGGGTCAATTCTGCGGCCGGGCTTTACGGCCATATCGCCCGCCATCATTTCGACGTCAGCGGGCTCGGGCCTTTGATTTTTGCCGCGTTTCTCGGGGGCGCCATTGGCGCGAATTTCGGCGCCCGCCGTTTCGGGGAAATGACGCTGCGGCGCGCCTTGGCCGGGGTTTTGGCGGTCGCGGCCTATAAGATGTTCAAGGTGGCGATGATGTCATGAATAACGAGCCCTTGTCTTTAGTCGGGCATCTGGAAGAATTGCGGCAGCGGCTGTGGATTATCATCGTTGCCGTCGTTATTTTTTCCGCGATCGCCTATCATTTTTCTCCGCAGATCATCGACCGTTTGGCCCAGGGCACGGGCGGCTTGGTTTTCCTCAAGCCCGCGGAAGCGTTCCTGGCGCGGCTTAAAATCGCTTTTTTCTTGGGTTTGTTTTTGTCCCTCCCGGTTCTTCTCTTTGAAGCGTGGCGATTCGTTGCTCTGGGGCTGACGGACAATGAGAGGAAACTGCTGCGGTGGATTGTGCCGGCTTCTTACGGATTGTTCGTTTCCGGAACGGCGTTGGCTTTGGGGGGCGTCGCGCCCACGGCCGCCAAATTTTTGCTTGGATTCGGCTCGGCAGGGCTTCGCCCCATGATCACCATCGGTTCCTATGTAGAATTTTTGTTGTTTCTGGCCGCGGCTTTCGGGCTGTTGTTTCAATTGCCCCTGGTCGTTCTTTTCCTGGGGAAATTAGGCATCGTCGACGCCTTTAAGCTGACGGCTTACAGAAAAACCGTTTATCTCGGCATTGTTGCGGCCGCCGCCGTGCTGACGCCGGGCCCCGATGTTTTTTCTCAATTGCTTTTGGCTTTCCCGACGCTGCTGCTTTATGAAGGCTCGATTTTTTTGGTGCGCTGGTTGTGCCCCGCGGAAAAACCGGCCGGCGTGGCAGCCCCCGGCTGGGAGAACAATCATGGATGAGCTCAATCGCGACGAGCTGTCCTTATACTCGCGGCAGTTGATGATTCCCGAGCTGGGGCTTTCCGGGCAGCGCAAGCTCAAGGCGTCTAAAGCGCTTTTAATCGGCGCCGGCGGCCTGGGTTCTCCTTGCGCGAATTATTTGGCGCGGGCCGGCATCGGGACCATCGGTTTGGTTGACGGCGATAACGTCGACGCCAGTAATTTGCACCGGCAAACACTTTTCGAGCATGGCGATATCGGCAAGCCCAAGCTGGAAGTCGCCAAAAAGCGCCTTGAGTCGATCAACCCCCATATTAAAGTCAATGTTCACGCCGGGCTTTTTGACGCTCAAAATGCCCTCCCCATCGCCTCGGGATACGATATTCTGATTGACGGCACGGACAATTTTCCGTCGCGATACCTCATCAACGACGTCGCTGTTGCGCTCGGCAAGCCGAATGTTTGGGCCAGTGTTTTTCAGTTCGAGGGACGTCTGAGCGTTTTTGACGCGAGCCGCGGACCCTGCTACCGATGCCTTTATCCCGAAGCGCCGCCGGAGGGGGCCGCGCCCAATTGCGCGCAAAGCGGTGTCTTGGGCGTCTTGCCCGGAATCATGGGAACCATGCAGGCGCTTGAAGTGATCAAACTTGCGGCCGGCGTCGGACGTCCGTTGTTAGGGGCATTGCTTCATTTCGACGCTTTAACAATGAAATGGCGCGAGTTTAGAATCACGAAATCCAAAAATTGCGTCTGCTCCGGCCGCGGCATATTGAATAAGTTGGACCGGATTCCTGGTTGCAGCGGTGAAAAACACCGCAGCGGCGGTGAAGAAATCAATCCGCATGAGCTCAAGGAAAAACTAGAGCAAAGAGAACGATTCGTTCTGCTTGATGTCAGGGAAGATGCTGAATGGGCGCTTGGCCACCTGCCCGATGCGTTGCACATTCCTCTTGGGCAGCTTGCCGATCGGATTAAAGAAATAGACGGAGACAAAGAGATCGTGGTTTATTGCCGGAGCGGATCAAGAAGCGCCTATGCCGTCACCTTGCTTAAATCGTTAGGCATAACGAACGTTCGAAATTTAAAGGGCGGCTTCGCCGTCTTGCCCATCTAACCCGCGATCAAACGAATCCGGGAACAAGCCCTAAATTTCCAGCTTTAGCGAGCTTCATCATCGCCGGGTTATTGGGTAAAATGGGGCTTCCTTAAGGGCCCGTAGCTCAGTGGTAGAGCATCCGACTTTTAAGGGCCTCACCCCACTTTGACGGCCTTTGACGGATATTGAAACTCCCTGAAAATCAGCACTTTTACGATTTTCGACTTTGACCAAATTTGACGATTTTTGATCCCATCCGTCCCAGGACCGTCCCAAAATTAATTCAGCATGCTACGATTTTCGTTAACGTAAAACGTTATCGTTGGCATGCGGTAAAATGAGTAAATGGCATGTAGTGATGGTGTATGGTTCAAAAGATACAAACTAATATGAATCATGGTGTTCATGATCAGTTGCTTGAAGAATTTTGCGTTCTGGTAAAACGCTGGCTAAATAGTTCCCCATCTAATCTGTGCCAAGCGATTGAGCCACGTCTGTTGGCCAATGCAGACGACAGACTTGCGGCAACTTATGAATTAGCTTTTTGGAGGCTGCTCGAATCACAAGGATTAGAGGTTTCTTATTCTCCGGCATTAGGCAGCAAGACGCCGGACTTTTCAGCAGGCAAGGTGGCTGACGATGAATTTTATTGTGAAGTAGCGTGCATTTTTCGTAATCGCGCCGAAATAAAGCACGAGAACAGTCGGGCATCCAATGGTATCCCAATGAACGTCACTACCATAGGGGCAAACTTGGAAACGGAAGCTGAACTTATTCAGAAAGTGATTTCTAAAAAGGCAAGCAAATATGGTGCGGTGAAAGACCTTAATAAACCTTTATTGATTGTGTTGGGCAATGGCCACGGCAATGCCTTTTTTGCCAAGGCTATTGAATACGCTCTTTTTGGTGCAATAACCATGACATTTGGTGGGCCCAGACACGGTGCTGTTTCAAGGAGGTTTGGAGCCGGGATCTTGTCAAAAAATATTTTTTTGGCTCAGCCACAAAATACTCGAATTAGCGGCGTTCTCTTTTTGGAGCCCAGGGATACAAGCGGGGACAGGCTCGGTGTGCTTGCCGGGCTTTATCATAATCCATGGGCAAAAAATCCTATCGAGCCCTACCTTTTCCCATCCCTTCGCCAGTTCGTCGTTTTGGAACGCGGCCCCAATGGCATGAAGATGGGTTGGCAACCAGAAGAAGAACAATGGATATACATTTGAAATGAATTTAAAATTTCGGGGATACGCTAAACGGTAATGATCCCAGGTAAATTTGATCCCACAGCACTTTTTGGACGAGTAATGATCTTCATTGACGGTAACTATCTATTTGAAAGTTGCAAACAAGCTGGTTATGCTGCCCAAAAAACCGATTTTGTATCGTTTTTTGGAAAACTCACGCGAGATAATCGATATTTGGTTAGAGCGTATTTTTATGATTCTTATGTAGGTTCAGAGAAAGATCCTCGATGGCAACTTCATCAAAGATTCAGGGAGCTGAATCACTGCGAGACGCATCTGGGGGGTGGACATAATGCTGGAGGGAAACAAATCCAAAAAGGCGTAGATGTTAAATTAGCCATCGATTTAGTTCGCCATGCGGCAAATTCTAATTACGATGTCGCAATATTATGCTCGGGAGATGCTGATTTTATCCCAGCAGTTAGGGTCGTAAAAGGTTTTGGCAAACAGGTGGAATTGTTTTATTTTAACGGAAGGACTGCAAATGAACTGATAGAAGCCTGTGATGTACGAATTCAATGCGAAAAAGGGTTTGGATTCAATGCAGCCTGAAGATAGCGGGTCTGTTCGGTGGCTCAAATACCGAGTGTTCCCTGGATTGCTAATCGGAGGGAAAAGGGGACAGGCTACTTTTTTGGAAGCCTTTACAATATTCTGTTGAGAAAGAAGTTTGGCCCTTACTCTAAACTATATAGAAAATATGGCTATAGGCTTCGGCCTTATTTTTTTGAATCTGATATTTTGGATCATTATCGAAATGATCCTTACTATCATTTTGAAAGCTATCGCTTTTATACCCGAAGCGATGTGCCTACTCATATTGAACCTTCTGGTATTCAGCAATTCGTCTGGGCCAAATACAACGGTAGTACACCATGCATCATGGCACTCGAGCCCCATTTAGCTCAGCTTTCTTATAAAGATCAGTTATTTTGGAAATCTAGGCAGCTGGATAAAAAATTAGCGCAAGGAGCAAGGATTGAGTCTCGCTATGCAAATCCAATCCTGCATGGTAAATTTCCGGATAAAATGAGTGCCCATGAAGCTATCCATCGGTACGCATTACAAATTCAAAAGTTTTTTGATCCCGATATGCTGTTTTCTTCGTTGCCCGAAGAATTGCCCGATTCCCTACGACCTCTTTCTTACAATACAGAAAAGGCATTCAATCGATGGGCTCACGACTTGTATTCGATGTTGGATATAACAGAAAAAACCATTGCTAAAAAAGTGCAGTCACCAATAAAAAATGATCTCCTGGAGAAAAAGCAAAAGTGGAATTTATTGGCTTTGTATTTCAAGGAAAATTACCAAAATTACAAAGAAGTAATGGATGGCATTGAGAACTTCAAAGAATTAAATCAGTGGCGAGTTAAAGGTGCACATAAATTGATAAGAACTGTTAAAGCAACGGAAAATTATTTAGAAAAACAAAGACAGTTCTGCTTGAGGCTTTCTTTCAACTTAAAGGAAATGATGCTTGCTTGTTCGAGGATTGAAAATAAAACGATTTCCTCTAACTTGTTAAACCTGGGTATCGAATAGCCCAAGAGCTTTATTCCGATGCATGTTTGAATTTGATAAATGCAACTGATTCGATGTACTAAGAAATTACTAGTCGAGTTGGGACTAGGGGAAGCCGGGCTTTACTCAGGTGTGGAGCCGGGGGCGGTTTTGGGGGCCTGGTATGCGAATTTGATTTTTATTGACCGCAAAAAGTGCTTGCTTTTTGCCAATGAGAAGACGTTGGTTAATTTTTTGGTTGTGGATGTTTCTAGAAAGGACTTGCGGGAGCGGCTGCCGGAGATTTTTCGGGAGAATTGGCGCAGGTTGTTGGTTTATGAGGGGTTTTCTGCGGCTGCGGTTCAGGCGTTCCTTGTGGACTGCGATCAATTCGTTTATGCCCGGACCCAAAGCAAGCAGGTTTTGGGCTGCATGAATGATATGGCCTTAAATTACAGGTGGCTGCATTGGGATGGCAAAAGCCTGGACGAGGCCATATCCGACATCAACGATACGCCGTACGGCAAGATTTTTCCGATGGATGAGCTTAAGGCGTTGGTAAAAAACACTATACAATCGCCGTAATTCCTTTCTGCTTGGTCAATAATCTAAGGCTTCTAAAATGCCCCTAAAATTGTAGCCAAAGTGCATGAAATTTAATAAAAAATACTTGCAATTTTACTGTTTTGGGTTTATACTATGGGTATCCGAGGTGGACTGATGAAAAATGCGGAAAAACTCAAAAAAGCAATGGTGCCGGGGCGCGTCTATCGGCGGCAGGATTTGACTGGGTTGACAAGCGCCGTAGACCGCGATTTAAAGACTCTTGTCGAGAGAGGGGAAGTAAGTAGGCTTGCCGGGGGGCTTTATTGCCGCCCTAAAGAGACCGTTTTTGGAGCGGCGCCGCCGGACGACCGGGAACTCGTTCGTGCCTTCCTTAAAACCGATGACTTTCTGCTGACCTCCTATGATAATTTCAATGATCTGGGGCTTGGATTGACTCAGCTCTACCATACCTATATCGTTTACAACCACAAACGGGCTGGAGATTTCCAGTTGGGTAATAAGCATTTTAAGTTCCGGCTTGTCCCCGCTTATCCCAAAGCGTACACCAAGGAGTACTTGCTCGTCGATTTGTTGAACAACCTTAAGAATCTTCCTGATGATGTTTCAGCCGTGCGAAGGAATCTAAAGTCACACCTCCTTGAGTTTGATCGCGATAAGATGTCTGAATGTCTTGAGCGCTACGGCAACTCAGCCGCTAAGCGAGTGTTTCAAGAAGCCTATGTCTAAATTTCTCCACACCTTAAGCGATGCTAAGGGGCTTTTTGAATTAATTGGCGACGAAAAGAATCTGCGCCCAGCCATTGTCGAAAAAGATTACTGGATCATGCATTGCCTCTGGGGATTGCAGCAATCCGGGCTTCAATTCGAGATGAAAGGTGGAACCTCCCTTTCAAAGGGCTGGTGTATTATTGAACGCTTCTCAGAAGACATTGATATTCGTTTTGATGCGCCTGCCCAACTGAATACCAAGGGCGACAGGCCGTCGCATATTGAGGCTCGCTTTGCTTTCTATGATGATTTGGCTAAACGTATCAAGATACCCGGCATTATCGTGGAACGGAATCGCGAATATGATGATCCCAAAGCTCAAAATGGCGGGATCAACTTGAAATACGAATCGTGCTTCCCAGCGGTTCCTGAGTTGAGGAAAGAAGTCTTATTAGAAGTCGGCTTTGATAAAACTGCGCCCAATGAGCCGTGTGATTTCAGCAGTTGGGCTCTGGACAGGGCTTTAGACGCCAAGATCGCAGTGATTAACAACCGTGCCCTCGGCGTCAAATGTTTTAATCCGGAATACACCTTTGTCGATAAACTACAGACGATTTGCCGCCGTTTCCGGCAGCATCGTGAACGCAATGATCCGGAAAAAGACAAACCACGGCATTTCTTGAGGCACTACTACGACCTTTACATGTTGCTGGGTGTCAAGAGGGTACGGGAATTCATCGGTACGGCTGAATATGAAAGCTATAAGAAGCAAAAACTCAGAACAACGGATGCGAAGGAATTCGGCACCCGAGATGCATTTACGCTCAAAAATGCTGGTACCTATGAACTTTTCGATAGGGAATTCGAGGTGATGAGCATCATGCTAATGCCGCCGCGTCCGAAATTCTCAGAAATTATCAAACGAATCCGGGAACAAGCCCCCGATTTCTAGGTCGACGAATCATGGCGAAAGTATTCTTTACGGCAGATACTCACTTTAATCACGCTAACGTGATTAAGTATTGTTCCCGCCCATTTGGTTCAGTCGAGGAAATGAATGCCGAATTGATTAGACGCTGGAATACGGTCGTCGGATCTGAAGATGCGGTCTATCATCTTGGTGATTTCGCCTTGGGAAAAAATTCAGAGTGGCCGGGGATTCTTCACCGGCTCAGTGGGGCTAAGAAAATACTGATCCTTGGCAATCATGACCGCAGCGCCCGGCAAATGCTCGAGGGCGGATTCACCGAGGTCCATGAAAAGCTGGAATGGAACGGCTGGATGCTCCAACATCATCCGATCGCCACGAATCGAAAGCTCCTTTGCGGCCATATCCATGAGAAATGGAAGCGTATAGGCTGGGTCATTAATGTAGGGGTGGATGTTTGGGATTTTACTCCAAGGACCATCGAGGAACTCATTAAGGCCGAAGAATCGCCACGGGAATTCAAGTGCCGTTATTGCGGAACCCTGCTTAAGAGATTGCAGAATAATCCTGGTCATCGCGATGGCCGATGCATTTCTATGAGAACAAAGGATCCTGCTGATAAAGACCAGCGGTCTTAGAAAGCTTGTTTTTTCCGAACTTTAACCTGCACGCGCTGAAACTCGTTATAAGACGTTATTTTCATTTCACTTGATTCAAACCTCCTTTCTCGTCGGAAAAAGATTTTTCCGAACAGCCAGTTCGTTATAATTCGTTATAGAACGTTATTGTTTTAGTTCCTTTCCCTTCAATTCCGGAATTTGGCCTCATGGACGCGCTATAGTTTTTTTCATGGAAAGAAAAGCGCCTCGGATGATAAAAAGACAATCTTTTCCGCAACTTAGCGTATGCGTTTTAACGACGTACCCACACGTACCTGTCAGGTCGTTAAATATCGTTGATTTTTCTGACTAAAAAATTGTGCTCGTTCATTTGCCGTACCTCAGCGTACCTTCGGGGTTTTTGACCCGCTCAGGATTGATTTTAGTGGCGCTATAGTGTGGATTGCGTATGCAACAAAAGGAGGTAACCATGGAAAATGACGGAATAGAACGGTATCGCACGATGACGGCTGAGAAGAGGTTCGACAGGAGCGTTGAGATGGTGACATTAGTCGGCAGGCTGGTAGGGGATAAAAGATGGCGTGATCTGTTAAAGAGGGCTCAGGAGTGCCCCAATTGCTCCAAAGCCCTTAAGAAGAAGGGTAGGAATTATTTGGAAACAGGTCTTGAACCCCTAGCTGAGATGGTGGCTGAGAGTTCAGCTAGGTGAAACATGGGGTCCGCCGCCGGCCTTCGTCGGAGAACCGCGGCCAGGGCCGCCCTGCGCCTTCCCGACTCCCCTCCCCCAACCAGTGTGGTTGTGGTAGGGGAGTCGGGAAGTGCTCGGGACTGCGGCCGCCGGCGGGGGTGGGGTTGGAGGTAAAGTTCAATGAATGAAGAATTTAAGGGAAATCTTGAGATTTTGGATAGGGATTCTGGTTCAGGGTGCGAGTTAAATGATAGGGATTTGGCCATATTTTCGTGTCTTGAGGCTCATGGGGCTAGTTCCTTGGGCCAAATTTGGGCTGGGTTCTTTAAGGAAGTTAATAGCGAAACGGTTCCTTGGTTATTTTTGGACCAGGCGGCTTCAGCTAGGGGCATATTCACCAGGGTTTATAAGCGCCTGTTAAAGCTGGTTGAACATGGGTATTTGGAACGCTTGAGCATGCGCCAAAACATGCTTTTTAGGCTTTCCAGTAAAGGACATTGGCAGCTTATTAAAAGGCAGATCAACCGCTTCTCTCATGCTTCTACCGGCTGGCCCAAAGAAGTTGAGCTGCACCATGCCCTTTTAATTAATGCCTGTGCTTTAACATTGACCAAGGGATTGGGGCTTAAGGTGAAATCAGAACGGCAGGTGCGCCAAGAGTTTATGGCCGAGGCCCTCAAAGGCTTTGAGCAAGAAATGGAAGTCGTGCCGGATATGATGGTATTTATCGGGGACCGGCAAAGACGTTTCGAGCTTGAGCTTCATTTAAAAAGCAATGCCCGGTACAAAGAGTATTGGGATTCTTTGGATGCGCCCATGTGCAGCCCAAGACCCTATTTGTTTTATGTTGCCGGGACTCCGGCTATAAAATCCCATCTTCTTGCCCTTGCTGAAGAAGATTATTCTCCCGGGCTTTATGTGTGCGATTTGCAAGATTTTAAGCAGTCACTGGGGCGATGCGAATTTTTTAATCCCTTTGGCCGCAAATTTTCTTTAACTGAGACCATAATATGATCAATGAAGAAGCAGCGCTAAATCAAGATCGGGCGGCGGAAAAGCGCCTTCTCGATATTGAGGGCCTCTGCGAATACCTCAGTCTTCCCAAAAGCACGATTTATACGTGGGTTTGCATCAGAAAAATACCTCCATCGTGCATTGTGAAATTTGGACGGGCATTGCGTTTTGAAGTAGCGGAGATTGATCGCTGGGTAAATGCCCACAAAGTTATAGGGTAAAATAGCTTCTTATGAATAAAGCGAAAGGAATGGGGTCCCTGCGCTTGAGGGGCGATATTTGGTATGTGGACTATCACCACCAGGGAAGGCGCTTTAGAGAGCGCGTGGGTACCAGCAAGACTTTGGCGGTTCAGGCTTTAAATAAAAGACTGACCGAGATAGCCGAGGGAAAATTTTTTCCGGAGCGCAACAAACCCTCGATCACTTTTAGGGAAATGGCGAATTTGTATTGGGAGCATTACGCCAAAACCAAAAAGGGCGCCAGGACGACTTGGCCCTATGTCAAAAAGCTTTCGGAGGTATTCGGGGATAAAAGGCTGGATCAGATCAGCATTTTAGACATTACGGCCTATTTAAACGGACTTAAGGCCAATCTTTCGCCGGCGGCGGTGAACCGCTACCATGCTTTTCTTTCCAGTATTTTTTACCGGGCCATTGATTGGGAGAAGTTTTCGGGGCATAACCCCGCTTCCAAGGTAAAGAAACTACAGGAGGACAATAAGCGGCTGCGCTATTTGTCTCAAGAAGAGATGGCGGCCTTGCTTAAAGCCGCGCATCCAAGGCTTTACCCTGCTTTGGTCTGCGCGATGATGACCGGGATGCGCAAATCCGAGCTTTTGAGTTTGGATTGGAAAAACGTGGACGTTGAAAGGGGCTTTATTTATATTTTGAAATCCAAGTCCGGCAAAAAGAGGGAAATTCCGGTTTCCTCCAAGCTCCGGCAGGTTTTGCTTTCTTTGGGACCGAAAGAGTCCGGCTCCGTATTTGAATTGCCGGAGATTATGATGCGGCGGTATTTTGACCGGGCGCTTAAAGAGGCAGGGATTAGGGATTTTAGATGGCATGATTTGCGCCACACCTTCGCTAGCCACTTTGTGATGCGGACCAAGGATATCCCGGCCTTACAAAGCATTTTGGGCCATGCTACGGCCCAAATGACGCAGCGCTATGCCCATTTGGCCAACAGCCATTTGGCCGTTAACATGGAGATTTTTGATGCGGGAATGGCAGCGGTGAAGCCGCAAGTTCATTTGGAACCGTCCCAAATCCGTCCCAATGTGGAAAAAGATTTGTTGAATATTAGCCTAAAAGTGCTGAATATCAACTAGTTTGGGCCCGTAGCTCAGTGGTAGAGCATCCGACTTTTAAAATGAAGCAACCCTGTGTCAGATGTGGCCGGATGTGCTCTCTCCGTCGAGAAACGGCGGAAGGTTGTGTCAGCAATACCCAAGAGGGCCCTGCTTTTTCCATCGGGATGGACACCTAATGGCCACCTCGCAAAGGTTGTCATTTCCATCCCGCAAAAACTCCTCCTTGATGCTCAGGCATAGGGAGGGAAGATGGAAAGCGCAAGGGGAAAGACGCGTGCGAAATTTGTTCCGCGATCCGGCAATTTCACCGATTCCGACCTGATTGATCCGGTTCGGGTTGCGGACCCGGCTAATGCCTATTTCGGCTGGCTGGACGCCAACATCCTTCACAAGCTCAACGATTTAGAACAAGAAGAATATCTTCTTTATTGTTTTTATTGCCACGCGGCGGCGCTGGATAAATCGCATCAGGGGCTCTCCGACTACGGCTTAACTCCGATTGCGGCCGCGCTTAAGATGTCTCGGGTTAAAATTTTAAAAGCTCGGGAAAACCTCGCCAAAAAGCATCACCTGATCGCCTACCGTACGGTCAAAAACAAAAGTGGCGATACCAGAACCATCGTCCAGGTATTGGCGATGCGGCTCGATGATGTGGTGATTGTCCGTTTCAAAAAAGGCCTTCGCCCACAAGAAAACGGAGTCGGGGGAGGGGGGTTCTCAGGAAAACCCCGGGGGTTTCCAGGAGAACCAGGGGAGTTCCCCGGAGAACCGGGGGAGTTTTCGCGAGAAGGGGGATATCAACAGGGGGTTTCCTGGAGAACCCCTGCGCCGACGGTAGCTGGCTTAGATAGAAACGTTAAAGATTGGAACAAAGAAAATAACGTTGACGTTTCTGATCGCAAGGAATATTTAACGGAACGCATCCTGGAAGAACTTGGCGACGAGCGAAGCGCAGGTTTTTACAGAAAAATCGTTCGTCTTTTACCGGAAGATATTATTCATGAAATTTTGGCCGACACCAGAGAGGCGGATCGAGCCGGACGGATTCGCACCAACAAAGCCCGGTACTTCACCGACCTGGCCATTCGCCACATGAATCAAAACGGAATCAAGTGGAGGAGGGAAAAATCATGGCAGAGATAATCGCGGTTATCAACCAAAAAGGGGGTTCGGGAAAAACTACAACCTGCGTCAACTTGGGCGCGGGCTTGGCTGAGGCGGGACAAAGAGTTCTGATTATTGATCTTGACCCGCAGAGAAACGCCACGCTTCATCTTCTCGGCAAGGAAAAGGCTATGAGCCTATGGCAAAACTCAAAAACCGTCTATGATGTTTTGGCCAAGGACTGCCCTGCTACAGAGGCCGTCGCGGATACTTCCGCTCCAGGGGTAAAAGTCCTGCCTTCTCATATCAGTCTGGCCGGAGCCGACCTTGAGCTAAACGTCATCGGCCGGGAAAAAATCCTTCGGGACAAACTCAGGCCATTGGCCGGGGAGTTTGACTACATTCTTATTGACTGCTCCTCAAGCATCGGGGTATTGACCCTAAACGCGCTTTGCGCAGCTCATTCTGTAATCGTCACTTTGCAGGCGGAGTACCTGGCGCTTGAAGGCATGAGCCAACTAATAAACACGTTGGAATTGGTTCGCCAAAGGCTGGAATGGCCGGTTGAATTTATGGGCGCCCTCATCACCTTCTACGATCAACGAAAACTCCTCTGCCAGCAAGTCGCGCGCCGGGCTGAGGAACATTTCAAAGGCCAAGTTTTTAGAACTAAAATTCGCGATAACGTCAAACTGGCCGAAGCTCCGAGCCACGGTATTCCGGCCATGCTTTACGACCCCGTTTGCCACGGAACCGAAGACTACCGAAATTTGACACAGGAGGTCATGGACTATGTTGAGACGCGCACTCGGAGACAACCCATTGGCGCCGTCCGCTAATCAGGGGGCGCCCGACAAAGACGCAGCGGCGCTTCCTTGGCTCGCCAGGCATTCATTCGCCGGCGCATCCGTGCGGGAAATCAGTATCAATCTCATTGACCCGAATCCCGAACAGCCGCGCAAGCAATTTGATGAAGCCGGGCTTGAAGACTTCGCCCGGTCGATCAAAGACAGGGGCATTCTCCAGCCGGTGACCGTGCGCCCTGCTCAGGACGGCCGCTATGTGCTTTTGATGGGCGAACGCCGCTGGCGTGCGGCTAAGATGGCCGGACTTCAATCCATCCCAGCCTTGATGCGCGCAGACGGCGATTCCCTTGAGCTTGCGTTGATTGAGAATATCCAACGCGAGGACTTGAAACCCGTGGACATGGCCGAGGCCCTTCGGGTTTTAAAAAGCAAGCACGGTTATACTGATGAGGTCTTGGCTAAAGTGGTCGGCAAAAGCCGTTCGTGGGTCACCAATACGCTCGTCATCGTCAAACTGCCCGAGGCCGCGCTTCAAGTGGCTAAGCAGGAGCCAGGTGTCGGCCGGGATGCGCTGATTGAAATCGCCAGGGAAAAAAATCCGCAGAAAGCCCAGGCTCTGCTTGACGGCGTTGTTAAGGGTGAATCCAAGTCAAAAGACTTAAGGAGCCTGCGTGAAAGGCTGGCCAGGCGGTATCAGCGGCACTACCGTTTCCGTTACGCTCCGAAACCGGAAGGCCCTGTTCTTACCATCGTATTTGACAGACCCAATGTCAGCAACGAAGAAATTAAAAAATTTTTGAAACAGGCCCTGATAAGCCTTGATTCAAAGGAGGCATGATCAATGTTCGGCGCCGAACATTCCGCTCAAATCGCAAGAAAATCAGGATGTTTCACCGTGAAACTATTGTTCATGCCGCTTACGTTCTCTCTCTGCACAGCAATGTCGCCACTTTCCGATGCTGCGGAATCAGACCTTTCCTTGTACGTCGCGACCCTAGACCACGCCCGTCTGGCAAGCCTAGAGGACGCCTTAATCATGCGCGGCGTCCCTGCTGTTTCCGCAGAGCGCCGTAAGCTCAAATTAGCCATTAGTCAAAAAAAGCGGCAAATAAGAGAGCTTCAACTTTGGGGTCACGGCCAAGCGTTAGTTGAAAAGTCTGGCGTTAAGAAAACCGCGTCCAAAAATGGCGACGCCAAAGCCGCGATAAGAAAAAATCGGCGCTTTTTCCTGAGCCCCACCCTGGTAACAACCTTGGTAACGCTTGTTACTATGGTTTTCATCCTGCCCCGCCCCCTTTTCCGCCTCAAACCGTCGCTTGGTGGACGCCGGTTTGTTTCCCGACCACCCCCGCCCACCTGCAATGTAGATTGCAAGTTGGGTTGGCCGGGGGTGGTCGGGAAACCAGCGGAAAAGGGGGCGGGGCAGGATGAGTTGGAAAGTCGAATGTAAAAAAATTGGGCGAGGGCCAGAAAGCAAAATCAGAGAGGAGGGGGTAGAAAATGGGTTTAAACCAAGAAGGGGACAGATCAGCGGCAGGGACAGTATTGGAGAAATCGGGATCATGGTCGGTCACGGCTTCACGCGAATGCTTGGAACTTACCGAAAGGGATAAAGAAATTCTATCAGCCTTAGAAATTTACGGGGTCCTAAGCCTTGATCAAGTTTGGGCCGCGTTTTTCAGCCGGGATGACAGTGTGCTGGAAACCCTATTTTTAAATCGGCCCGTTGACTACCGCAGCGGTTCCGGTCACCCGGCTTACGTACGAATGGCCAAACTCCTTCGCTATGAATACGTCCGGCGAACCAGGGTTCCCGATTTTGGCCAAGTTTTCACCCTGACGCCCAGAGGCCATTATTGGCTAAAAAGCAAGGGGAGCGCCATATTTTTTGGATTGCCTCCGGCCTGGCCCAGAGAGGGAAAATTGCGCCACAGCCTGCTCGTCGCCTCGACCGGCCTTTGGTTCTCCCGATGGCTCAAGCTGGAAGCAGTGGCTGAACGGGAACTCATCGCCGGCCTGCGCTCACCAGAAAAGGCAAAAGCAAAGGGCTTTTTTCTTAGAACCCCTCTGCCCGACTTGCTTATTAAACTCAATGGCAGATGGACTCGGGTCGAAGTTGAACTTTCCGAAAAAAGCAAACAACGTTACCTTCGCATGTGGGAAAAATTAAAACCGCCATCAGGCCAACCACATCATTGGATTATTTATATCTGCGGTGACCTAAAGCTTAAAGAAAGGCTCTTGGATTGTGCCCGAGAGGTCTTCGTTCCTGGAATTCATGCAATTTCTATCTCGCATATAACTAATTTTAACGATATTTATGGCGTGGGTATCGGCACTCAGGTCGGCCGCTGATTTCATAATCCGCAGGCCAAAAGACGTCGCCATTACGATGCTTATTTTTCTTCTTATGCTGGCAGGATGGAGGCTTAACAGAGAAAAAAACAGGTCGCACGAATTATCCGCCAAAATTGAAGCGTTGCCGCCGATGCCTTCAACCCCCGAAGGAAAGAAATTTTACGTTACCGGAGGAAACCGGCGAATTGATCGCCGTAGCTTAAAAAAGACTAAGATGACACCTGTCGTCCGAAGGGAATACACGAATTTCTACAGAAGTCGGGTCGCCGCCCAAGGTTTTGAGGAAAGTTAAATCGTTAAACATGGCAGAACTAAACCAAGAACAAGAGGCAAAATCTACTGCATCAAGGACCGAGGCATTGCTCCCTCTGGGTAAAAATTATTTTTATGGGTTGTGGCATTTCGTTCTTCAGAAAGCGCTCATTGATTTTTCGGTCGGCGTCTTATTGTTACTTCCTGCCTATCTGATCTGCGCGGGGCTCCATTGGATAGCGCCGCTTAGAATCAAACCACTTACTGAAATTGGTCTACAGTCCCTAATGGTGTTGGGCTCTATCTATGTCGTGGCATATATTCTTACAGCACTGTTTCGTACTTACAAGGTCCTTCGGTTTGATTTGACTGCTCATTCCTCTACTGCGTCAAGGCCGTCACAGCGCAAGAAGTGATTGAAATCATCCGTCAACAAATGGAACGTGACGCTGCCCGCGAGGGTGCCCAGGCGGCTGTAGCGGTGCGGAACGCCCAAAGGCAAAGCCTTGCCCACCATCTTATTCTTCTTAGCGGGGCATTTTTGGGATTCACAGTTATCTACTTGAGCATTCAAAAGTCCTGGGTGGGAACTCTAGGCGGTCGCGCCGCCTGGATCGGTACGCTCATGGTTATAGTCCTTGCGGAATTTTTTCGACCGAACCAAAAAGTACTCCGATGGGTAGGCCAATCACTCGACACTTTTGTTGAAAGATGGCGCATGGTCCGCGCCACAGATTTTTTGGTGGTACACTACTGGGTATCTATAGCTCTGATTTGGATACCGTTTACCCTCTGGAGTATTGATGCTTTAATTCGCGCACAATACTGGATTTTTCCTGGCGATCCGGCGTTTTTGCAAAACAGAGAGCATATCGCGCAAGCATTTACTTATTCGGCTGGCCTACTTGGCGCACAGTTGACCCTATTCACTTTTATCCTAAGCCATGTATTGGGTCGCTATTCTGGATCTCTGGCGTCCGCCATCATTTGGCATCGCTCCATCGTGGCACTTGTATCCTTTGGGGTACTCTCGCTCGGACTACTCGGCATAGCTCAAATTTGGGGATATCCTCAGACTTTTTCAAGTCTTCCGCATGTGGTTATAATTTTATGCTTTCCTGCCCTGCTGGTTTCCGTATTCGTTTCGCTTGGAAGCATTAACACCGAGCAGGCGATCATTTACGCAGGCAAACATTTTGCGAACCGCCTGCGCCGCCGGTTTAAGGGCCCCTGGCCACACCCTGAAAATATCAGTTGGGTTTGGAGGGCGCTTGCTTCGTACGGATTGGCACTTCGCAGCCCAGATAGAATTTCACCTCTGATTCCTCCGGCGAGGTCGGTCAATGAGGCGATTGTAGCTTCCCGGACGCTGTTTAATGCCGCCAATATTTCACTTCAGGCTGGCCAGGAGGAAGCCTTGGGGGCTAGTCTTTCTGGGCTTGTACTTATTGCAAACGCATATGTCGAGCGACGGAAAGCATACTACGCCGCAGACGATCTTTTTTTTTCTTACCTGAATGATCAAATGGCCGCGCTTATGGGAGCCGCAGTAAAGGCCTCGAATCAACAGCTCCTAACAAACGTTGTTTCTACTGCCGGGATGTTCGGGTATCTGAGTCTAAAAATTGGCCATTTCCCCAAGGATTCTCGCGTTCAAGAGGAGGGCAGGGGTCCCAAGGGGCACAGTCTCGTTATTCACTGGATCGGTATCCTCAAGGAAGCCTTTCTCGCCAGCCATACGCTGCTTCGTACGTCGGCACCATTCGAAGCCCTCTCCCAATTAAAAGGCATAGCTGGCGCGTCTCTGAGGGAGAATGTAGTTGAGGTCGTGACCTTTACTTATCTTCCCACGCTACAGGAGATACAGCGAACTTGTCTTGTAGGGAAAGACAGTTACTACATGACATTGGCGGGACAATGTCTAAGAGACCTTTTGATGGTCTGGTATTACCCAATTCTGCAGCGCGATTGCGGAATTGCAATTCATTACACGCACGAGCGAATGCTTACCGCTACCAAAGAGATGGCGCTACTGCAAATGGCGGTCAGGCCGGGACCGACTTTTGATTTCAGTGATGCCCCCAATGTACTCACGGGGCGTACAGCTAGTGATACTGTGATTCTTCAAGACATTTTCTTTGCCCTTGCGCATAGGGAACGTTCGGAGGCATGGGAGCATCGTGCGTGCGTGGATCAACTAAAAAGTCTTTTTGATTTGATAGCTGTTCTCGGCTGCGTCTCGGCAAAGGGCAGCATCGGTTCATCTCAATATTTTGCCGAAGCATTTTATGAGATGGCCTATTTTGTGCTACGGGGCGTCCCAGGATTACCTTTGCAGGGCGTGGAGGAATTGGAAAAATCCATATTTAAGACCTGGATTGCCTTATACCAATGTTACCGGCAGTCAACGCATCCGGGTGCCTACGACGCCGATCATTCTTTGTTTGCAGCGTTAGGGTTAGCCTCAGCGCTTTGTGCTGAAAATGGCCGATCTTCGTTGAAAACCCAAATAATTTCCGGCACACGCGCGATCCTGGAATTTGTGAGAAAGGAGGCTTCGAATACCAACCAATCCGTTCCTGATGAAACATGGGATTATCTTCAGCTTGTCGGCGCATGGACAAAAGGTCTCCTCGGCGAGGATGCCTTGGCCGAGGAAATCATAGTAGCTGTTTCGTCCGGTCGTCCATTTGTCACCTCCGCTTTTGGCTTCATAGGGTCTTCGGGTGGCCCGCTGAGTAGTCTGGGCTATCCAACAATAATGCATCACGACTACTTTTTCCCCAATTTGCTTCATAGTCAACAATATCTCAACAAAGACGATTGGAAAAGGTTCCACAATCTACAATCCAAAGCTTTGGCTGTTGGCGTGCTATCGCCGTTTGCAGAGGAGATTGAGCGACGTCGTGGCCGATGACGTGGCTGGCTGGTATGCGGAAAATATCCATTAGGGCGCGGGTGAGCCTTGCTTGGTAGAAATTCGTAAACATTCGTAAACAAAATAAATCGTAGGGGCACCGATGATAAAAGTGCACTAATCGTAAACAATCGTAAACAACCGTAAACAAAATTTATAGCAGGGCTGGATTTCGACTTTGCTGTGTTAGAATAAGTGGGTCTGGCTTCAGGGAAAGCTTCCGGCTTTGCCGGGAGCGGGCCAGGGAGAGTGCGCGCCTGCGCGGGCGGGCTTGGTTGCCGGACAGGCAATTATGCACTCTTTATCTTTGGCGTCCACTAAGCCCACCAAGAAATCTCGTTTTATTTCTCGCCTGCCTCATAGCGCTGTTTTTGACGGCGACGAGTTGAAGGCTATCTTCGGTCCTTTAAACACCCGGTCCAATTGGCAGCGCTTATATCAGCGCGTATTTCACATGAATCAAATCGCGCGCAGCGTCGGCGGCGTGAAAATCGTGGCTCAAAAGAAACAGGCCAAATTGCGGGTGTATTATCCGGACTTGGGAGGCATTGGCCTCTTCCTAGCCCAGCTTAAGAGCAGCCGTGGCCCGGTGCTGCAGCTTTTCGCCGAGGCGCTTGAGCGCGTCGCGAGCGCTGATGGGGAGTCTCGCCCGTTGCCCGAAAGGCTTCTTGAAAACCAACTCTCTCATCTTAAAAGCGCTTTTTTGCGGGATTTGGGGGTCTTCGCATCCCTTGACTTGGATGATTTTTGGGTCGATTTTCAGGATAAAAGCGCCAAAAAACCATTCAGCGTCGTCTCCCGGCTTGAGCACCTGATCAAAACGGAGCACCAGGGCGTTGCGCTATTGATGGGCGATGCGAGTGCCGGGAAAACAGCGGTTCTTTACCGTCTCTTATCCCGTTGGAACGAACTCGGGCTTTGGAATAAGGAGGCCCTTTACCTTAATGCAAAGTCTTTGAAATTTGATTGGTCCGGCAGCGCCCCGTTTTGGGCCGGCCAACCGGGCGTTGAGCGGGCCATGGGCGAGCGGCTTGAGGCATTGCTTAAGCAAGGGCGCTTGACGCTTTTTATTGACGGCGTCCATGAAAACCCCGGCTGCCTGGATTTTTTTAACCCCGGGGTCCGGCTCTTTTGGCAGTTGGCCCGCAAAAATTTCGTGGTTTTGACCATGACGCCCGCCTTTCTTGAGACGTTCAAGAAAAGGGGAACGATCGATGAACTGACCCGCGGTCCCTTCTGGCAGAGCGAAATCCCGGCCTGGGACATCGCCGCCTACCGGGCCTTTCTTCGCCGGATCATTCAGGCGAGCGGTAAGTCCAAAGACTTTATCCTTCATGAGGCCCAATCGCGTCTATCCCGGCTTCCAGCCGAGCAAATCGTGGAAAAAACGCGCGTTCGGAGAATCACGCCGTTGGCAGTGCTGGCCATGGCTAATTTTGTCATGGCCAAAGAAGGGCGCATCCCGCAAAGCGAATACGAATTCCTTGATTTTATGAGCTCATATCTCATGGGCCATGCCGCGGCTAAGGCCAACGCTTCTTGGATGACGGACATAGTTTCTTCGATTTTGATGCGCCTTTCCTGGGAGGTGTTCAAGCGCTGCCAAATGGGGCTTTGGCGCGCTTTGCCGGTTAAAGACGCGCATGAAATAATCCAAAACTGCGCTCCTTATTTAGCAGAAAAACACACGGAAATATTCATGTTTCTTCTTCAGCTTCCTTTTATCGAGCACGATGAGCAGGGCGGTTGGATCATGGTGGCCGAGCCTTATGACCATCTTTTTGCGGCGAAATACATTTTGCGCGTCATGGCCAACGGCGACTATAAAATCGCAAGAGAAACGGTGCTCGTCCCCTGGCGCTACAACAATGTGAGCCGCTATCTTTTTCAGGCTCTGGGGCGTCTTCCGGATGAAGAGAAAAGGCGCTATTTCGAGGTCAGTCGCGTTCTTTACCGCACGATATGGAGTGAATGCCTTCAAAGCGAGGACCCATCTTTGGAGACTTCTATCACGCAGACTCTTCATTCATTGGCCTTTGTGGACTTGCCCGAGGTCCGCGAGCTTCTATGGAACGCTTTCGAGGAAGCCAAGGGTAGGCGCGAACTGGTATTGTTGGCCGCGGCCATGGCCCTGGGCTATAGAGGGGAGGAAAAGGCGCTTGAGATTTATGTCCAACGCCTTCGCGACAACCCGAAAGCATTGGACTTTAACCTTACCTATTTCCAGTTTTTTAAGCGTGAAGAGGCCAGCCGGCTTGACTTTAACAGTTATGCACCAGAGGCCACGCCGAATTGGGAGCGGGTATGCGACTGGCTGCTCGATATCTTGGCTTCGCAGGATAGGGATTTTAAATTCTTGCGCCTGCTTTACGCCTTTACGCTGGCCAACTTCCTCAAGACAAAAGGGCCCTCTCCGTTTTTGGTTCCAGACAGCGCAGCGGGGACGCCCGGGAAAGACCGCATCGCGGCTTTTGAGCGAGTTGTTGCGGGCTGGTCCTCCGAAAATGGTGCAGGAGAGGCTCTATGCAATCAATTTTCCGAGCTTAAGCGATGGCTCGACAAGATCAAATCAGTCAAAAAAGGAGGCCGGAATGTTGAAGGGAAAAAGAAACCGCGGCAAGGCGGCCAAAAAGCCCTTAATGTCTGCGTTTAAAGTCAAAAGGATCGCCAAAAAAAGCGAAACGCTTTTTAGCGTTTCCGACACATGAGGAGGGTTATGAAGAAATCGTTGAAGAAATCAAAGAGCGCCAAATCAGCAGCCCGATCAAAGTACGCTATTAGGCGGCTGCCGGTTAAAGTTGAGCGCATGAACACGATACTTGGCTGATAAAGCCCAGCGCCCTTCAATGGGCGCAGATTTTATTTATGAATAACGTACTGAGTCCCCTGCGGGCCGTTTACTTGGTCCGCCTGCTTCAGGCCGCGGCTTATGCCGCCGGCAATCCCTTTTTGTTGCTGCATTTGACGGTTGGCCTGGGTTATTCCGAGGCGGTTGCGGGCAGCGTGATCGCCTTGCGGCTCCTGGTGCCTATTGTTGGAGGTCTCTTGGGCGGCGCCGTTGTCGGAGCGACGGGGATAAAACCCATGTTCTTTTATTCCCTGGCCGCTTTGGCGGCGGGGACACTGGCGTTCATCAATGACTTGGGAAATCCGATAACGCTTTATGTGGGAGCTATCATTTCCGGCCTGGGCGTGAGCGTTTTAAACGTTACTTTCCGCTCCTGCGTCGCCAATTTATCCGAAGAAAAAACGTACGCCAAAAATTTTGCGAGCGTGCACTCAATTGAAAATATCGGCTATGCCCTGGGTCCGGTCATCTCACTTCCATTCGTATCCCAACAAAATTACGCCGGCGCGCTTTTGGCTATGGTCGCGGTCTACTCAATCGGGTGCGCGATCGTGTGGCGCTTCATACCATCCGATTCGACGATTAAGCAGGCCGCTGCAGTCGCGGGACCCGGCGCTGGGACTTCCCGGCTTGGCGCATTCGGCGTCGCCTTCTTGGCTTTCGTTTTCACCTTCAGTGCGATTTTTAAATGGACGGAAATCGGAATCGCGAAACATTTCGCCGATCACTTTCGTTTTGTTCAGGGAACGTCCTATTACTACACCGGTCAAAGTGTTCTGATCGTGTTGCTCACTCCGTTGGTCGGCCGTTGGATTACCCACAGCTCCCGCAGTGTTATGCTTGGCTTTTATTTTGCCGGCAGCCTTATTTTTGTCGCTTCCTTTGCTGCTCTAGGCTTCTATGGGCCCGCGCAAGGCATGGCCGCTCTAGCCATGCTGACTTTGGTATCCACCATGGGTGAGGCATTAGTCGTGCCTTCGCAATCCGCGCTCGTCGCGCAGTTATTAGGCCGTGAGCGCGCTGGGTTCGCCTTCGGCCTATTTGGCTCCACTGTGGCCGCCGGCAGCGCCTTGGGCAGCGCAGGAGGCGGGGTGGCCCTGGGTTGGGCGGCACAGGCGGGCAATCTTCCTGCTTACTGGACCCTATTCGGCGGCACTGGACTCGTGGTTCTATGTCTGATTTATGTCGTCGCGTTTTTAACGAGTAGCCGCAAACCAATTCTATCGATCACACCGCCGGCGCGAACCAACGCTGCCGCCTGACATGAAAAACGGTTTGAAGCGTTCGCCGTCTTTGGTTCTTTATTGGGAAAACGATTCGCTCATTTGCGAAGATTATCTTTCTAAAAAACGGGCTGTTGTCGCTCCTAAGACTATCGAATTGCTTCAAAGTACCGGAAGCGGGAACCCCAGCCCTAGCGCTCGACGCGCTTTGCGTTCTTTAGCCGGCCTAGGGTTCCTTCGCCGCAAGTTAAACAAAACTCAAGTGGAGTTCGGCCGCTGGAAATGGGGTGCGGCCGCCAGGCATTTTTTCTTTAGCACCCAAAACGCCCACCTTAATCCTGTGTCCAAGTCCGAGCGGATGCGCTATGCGCGCCGGATTATTGCTCCTGATCCGATGCCACCAGTTTTGAAATCCTACCCCCAGGCGGCTCAAATCGTCCTTCCCAAACTGGCAAAGCTCGCTCCGGACAGTCGGGTTGCCATGAAAATTATCAATACCAGGCATTTTGCGAAAAAGCCTCTGGCTCTTGAGCAATTAAACGAGCTTTTGTATGTAGCTTGCGGCAAACGCTCGATAATTGATGGGGGGATTTTTGGGAAGCTTTTGGTCAAGGGGTATTATTCCGCGGGGTACCGCCATCCCCTTGAGGTTTATCCGGTTGTTTTCAATGTCCGCGGTCTAAAGCCCGGCGTCTATCATTACAACGTCGACAAACATGCTCTTGAGTTTTTGCGGCCGGGACGGTTTTACAATCAAGTTTGGGAATCCGCCTGCCGTCAGAATTGGATGAAAAATTGTGCCGCTGTGCTCATGGTGACCTCTGTTTTTGAGCGCACAAGCTGGAAATACAGGCACGACTTCGGTTTAAGGGCGATTTTTGGGGAATTCGGCCATCTTTCGCAGGCCTTTTATCAAGCGGCTGCTGGCTTGGGCCTTGGCGCCTGCACCACGTACTCCGTGCGCCACGCTTTGGCTGAGCGTTTGTTGGACGTGGACGGCGTTAATGAAGCATTTATCAGCTTGGTGGTCATTGGACGAAAGAGCCAGGGATTGCGTCAAACCGACCGATAGTTTTTTGATGCAAATTAGTCATAAAGTCGTAATTTTGACGCAATCCCTCCGGATCGCAATCCGTAAGATGTTCGGCGTCATGCTGGCGCTTATCCCCTGACTTCCGCATTGGGACACCCGGGCTATTTATGGATCACTTCGTAGAGTCTGCGCTGTTCCTCATCCATTTTTAACAGCTAACGTTGGATTTCATGGGAACCTGGAAGGCTGTACTATGCAGGTTGCCAAAAAAGACCTTGTATTCCCCTGCCTCAAGATTGAAAAATGAGCCGATTAAAACAACAGCCGAAAAAACGCACAGACTGATGGCTCTATTTATGCGAATCTTTCGGCTATTTTATCGAGGGCAATTCCATGACGGGTCCTCAAATCTAGCCAAAAGACAGTTGGGATCGTAAGCGTCATCCATATCGCCGCAAATTCCCATGGTTTGATTAGGCTGATTGGCCTCGGGTATGCATTTGGCGGGATCCGCTGATCCTCGGGGAAGCTTTCCCAGACTTTGCAAGGCATCAACAGCAGCTTTGGCATAGGCGATATGGCCTTGGGGATTCGGATGGCCGAAGGAAGCCCAAAGACATATGGGATCGTTGGCTCTTTTTAAAATACGGCAGATTGGGCGCCTGTTGTCAGCCATAGGATCAATGGGAGTGGGATCATTCCATGGAAGAGGACCGTCCGTCAATTCCCATAGAGTCGGTTGTGGAAATCCATCCAGCCGAACAGGCGCAAAAATAATGTTTCTTTGCCGCGGGTCCGGGCCATTGGCTTCCTGGACCGCTCCAGCCAAGGCTCTCTTGGTATTTGTTTCCCATAAATCGGCGCGCTGTTCGATTCTGGTTCTCGTTTGTTCATCGGGAGAGTTATGACCCAATCCCGGGAATGGCGCCTTTAACCTTTCCCAGCCGCCAAAGAATTCCGGTTTGAACGCATAATAACCCATCAATACAATAGGCGTATCAGGAAAGCTTCGCTTTAAAACGTTCAACAAACCCTTGACCCTAAAACCGCATTTATCATCCACCACGTCTCTGAAGCTATCGAGGGGATTATCGAGGGGAAAAAAGTTGATGGCCGAGCCTGCGCAATTGTCTTTAAAGTTAGGGAAAGCGAAAAAACACAACAGATTTTCGATGGAGACGTCATTGAGGCAACCGTTGACTAAAATAAGGTCCAACTTTTGGTCGTAAGGGTGCTCTTTGAAACTCTCAGCCTGGCAAACTAGACGGGTCCCGCGATGTTCCTTGTTGTCGGTATAGTCATCGCCCATTTCTCCGGGTATTTCCTTGTCCAAGATGGTTCGAGTGCATGGGGCCGGAGGACCCTCGGGGTCTTCGACCGTGGCTCCGGATTGGGCAAATCGGTAAAGACGCGCGCCTCTGCCAAGCTCCGAGGCCATGGCTTGGGCCACGATTGCTTGAAACTTATTCCGTTCATTGAGTCCCTGACCCCAGCCAACAGACTCGCCTATGGCCAATATATCCACAACTCCTTGTTTTGTCAGCTGGAAAACAGCTGGTGAGTTCGGTTTGGTGAATATTTTGACTGTTGCTGTTGCAGGATAAGCCGGAACAATCTCATCGGGGATCAGAAGGCCTAGGCGATGGCGGGCAGTATCTGTGGATGGAATTGGAAATCTTACGTGAGATGGCTGAAGCCACACAATGGCTGCCGGCGGTTCGTTGTAGAGTTCTTGTTTGGCCCGTATTTCGTTATTGAGAATGAATGCCAATTCCCTCGAAATGCTGCTGCGCGGATCATAATTTTGGGTGTAAATAGTCGTTGGTGCGATGAGAGCGATAGGCCAGGAGCCGTCTGATCTTTCGATTTTTCCTTGAAACAAAGGCATCCCGGCGTTTTCGATAGTAATAATGAAACCCCAAAACCGCGAACCGTCAGGGCCCCTCAATAGATAATCGGGCTCAAAAATCATGTCTTTCGTATCGGCGTTTTGCTCCTTGATATTGACGCGAGTCAGCCCCTCTCTTTGGTCAATTAGCAGTTTTGAATCGCTTAAGATCGGTCCTGATGGCGACGCTGTGCTTCCACGGAACGTTCGATGGCAGCTTGAGCCCTGAAGGAAATACATTGCCGTTGCCAAGGCGATGTATTTAAGCGGCGTGACGAAACTCTCGGCGGTTTTCATTTTTTCCCCCACAGGAAAATCCTGCTTGGATTTTCCAAATAAACACGCTTAAGCTTGAATATGGTTTGTCCAGCATCCTATAAATTAAGCGAATATTTAGAAAACCACTGGCGGCATTTGATTTTGCAAGTTATGCTTTTGAAAGGCGTATGAATAAGGGTCGCTTTACCACCGAAGCGTTGGTCTCGTTGGTTGCCCTTTTGACGTTTACCGGCTGCGCCTCCATGGAGAAGCAAATGCAGACCGTGGCCAAGGACTGGTCCATGTTGATTCGGGCGAGCCAGGTTATCCCCGTTTATCCGTTGACCGAGGATTTACAACCAGGGGACATCTTTTTAGTTGAAACCCCTATTCAAAAGCAAACCCAGCAGTACAAAGAGGAGGGATTTTTGCCGCTTGATCAACATTTGGCCCGTCTTCATGGCTTGGATTATGGCGGCTTTTATGAGGAATCATATGGCGTTGACAAATTGCCCAATACCCCTCATCATTGGCAATTCCCGGAGACAGCTAGGGCCCGAAAATCCGATGCCTGCAAGCCACGGGGGGATAGTTTGGGGTCGACTTTAGATATAGAGAAAACGGATTGGTGTTTGGCGCCTCGAGCCGCCTTCCCCAGCTATGCTTTTGAGGTCAAAAAAGGAGTTGGGGCCAAGCTGGCGCTGCCCGTCCAGGGCGTTCCCATCGGACTTTCCTTCATGCGTACTGATTCAGCTGCAGGCGCGGTCACCATTGCCGATGCCTATACTTATGGCGTTTCCCTGGCTGAACTCCAGGATAAGGTTTTGGGATGGGCGAAGCAGGAAAAGAACCGCGAAATGCTCCAACAGATTCAGGAGATTGCTGGCCATGAAATTTACCTTCGAGTTATTAACCGAGTCTACCTTACTGGCCGCGTGGTTGTGTCCATGACTAACACCAGAACCAGCGGCGCTGAAGCTAAAGGTGGGGCCGAGAAAACGGTTGCCATTCCGGAAGCTAGCACCGACGCGGCCAAAGGTTACGAAACGATGCGGCAAAAGCTTAACGAGGGCCTGGAAAAGACTCTTCCCGGAGGAGCGCTTAAGGTACTTCAGGGTTCTCATCGCAGCGTGACCCTTTCGGAAACCTTCCCTAGGCCATTAGTGGTCGGCTATCTTGGCTTTGATTTTTCGGTGCAAAAAGATGGCAGTTTGGGCGCTCCCATAGCTACGCGATCCGGGCTTTTAGGGATTAAACGTCCCTTCGAGCAGATTCGGGAAGATTATGTCGCCATACGAGCCGAGATTGACCGGCTGGATGATCCGACAAAGGCCGATATTTACGAAAAGGCCGCCAAAAGCCTTGGCGATGAATTTTTTGGCCTGTACGAAGGTTACAAGAAGGAAGAAAAGAATCCAGGCAATGCTTTTGCCCGGGCCAAGATTCGGCATTCCGTTGGCAAGTCTCAAGACGAACTGCTTAGAAGGATTATTAAGGCGTTAAAAAACGTTGCCCAAGAGGTCAAATAAATGCCCAAAAAAAGTGAAGACTTTCCTATATCTGACGATTGGTCCAATGAGGATTTTGGCAAGTGGATTATGACAACGCTTGATGAGCCAAACGTTAAATCAATTTCAATCCTCAGGCAAAATGGCAAAAAGATCGCCCGGGTTCATTACAAGTAACTGCCATGAAGTGGCGCAGACATTATGATTTTGAACCAAAGAAGTCGGTGTTCGCAGAATTTTTATAGCGCGGAGGCGATTTATGGATGAATGGGTTCCTCGGATCGGTTCGGCTTCGTTGGGCGTTGTTATTTTTTGGGTGGTCTGTTATTTCGTGCGACGTTTTGAAAAATTCACATTAAAAACTTTAACCTCGGTGATCGGTTTGTTGGTTGGCGGCGCAGTGGTCAAATTTGTGGGGGATGACAAGACGCTTTTGGCGTGGTATGCCATCGGCCTCGGGGTTGGTTTTATTTTGTATTTGATTTCTTCGTATTTTCCGCCGCCTGGCGGCGGATGGTTTTGGACGAATACCGACAGTAGCGGCGGATTTGGAAATCAGGGAGGCAGAGGTGCCTCTAGGGGTGACGGCGGAACTGCTGGAGGTGGAGGAAAGTCTGGAGGAAGGGGTGGGAGTATATTTCGACCGCCGTCTCCTTAGCAATGGCTATCCCGTTCCAAATTTTTTTCAGAGGCGGCCGCATTCTGGGCGCCATATCTGTTGTGATTGAACCGTGACGGACGAATCGATTTCTTTGGAAAAAATCATATCGTTTGTTCAATCACTCAATCTCGATCCATCAAATCCTAATCCTAGCGCTCAGACAACCAAACCACGCCCCGGAAAGCTGGGTCTCGCTCTCTCGGGGGGCGGATTCCGGGCCTCCCTTTTTCACCTGGGGGTACTTAGGCGTTTGGCTGAACTTGATCTCTTGAGGCACGTAAGCGTTTTATCCACCGTGTCCGGCGGATCAATTGTCGGCGCTTTATATCTTCTCCATTTAAAAAAGCGTCTTGAGGAATCGTCTAAACCGCTGGCAGGAGCGGATTATGTCCAGATAATCATCGAGGTCGAGCGGGACTTTTATTCAGGCGTCAATAAAAGCCTTCGAAACCGGCTTTTGTTTGATCTTTGGGATAACATCAGACTGTTTTGTACCAATCTGGGCTTGGGAAAGCTGATGTCGTTGATTTATGCCAGGCATCTATACGGCAAGGTGACACGATCGCTTAGGATACCGGACGGGGCCCCCTTAAAAGACGTCATGTTTTTCCGTGATAGAAATCAGCCAAAACAAATCGGTCTGGCCGCTGGCTTGGAGGGTTTCAACGCAGTTAATCCCGATTGCATTCCCAAATTTATCATCAATGCCACGTGTCTTAACACGGGCAAGCCGTTCCGATTTACTTTGGTTGAAGTCGGTGATCCAGAATTGGGTTTTATCCGTCGGGATGAAGCTCATTTGATCAGACACTATAAATGGCTTCTGAGTCTGGCTCATCGCGATGGCGAGTCTTTGGAGCGGAGCGTAGGTCGCTGGCAAGAAGAGGTAAAAATAGATCGCCCGGTTTTTAGCCACCTTTACTGGTGGGTGAGTGTTCAAGAGGTGTTAGCCCAGGAGAAGGAATTTCCGACAGAGACTGTTTCATCCTTGTTTAGAGAGAAAATGAGCAAAATTCAAGTGAAAATGGAGGATAATCCGACCCTGCATCTGTTAATGTCCGATTGGGACGCCTCGCGTCATCTTGCCCTTTCAAAATTCAGTCATCTTCGACGGGCCAAGCTTGCTGCTTGGTACCTTCAAGACGAAGGAGGATGGGATGAAGTCGACAGGCGCGACGGTTTCACGCATCACGAGCACCGTGATCGGCTTTGGAATGCGTTGAAGGACATCGACGCTTCAATGGCCGAAAAATTGGAAGGCCAAATGGCAGAAATTTCTAACTTTCTGCACTCGCTTTATCGTTTTCTTCTCGATCTTTACTATTTCAGAAGCGCAGAGGCTTTTGCTTGGACAGCGCCGGAGAGCTTGGAAAAACTGACGTTAGCTGATGCTGTGGCTGCTTCGGCCAATTTTCCTCCCGTATTCCCACCCTATAAGATTTTGGGGCTTTATGATCCTGGCAAGGTCAGCGTTCTTTCTTTGACGGATGGCGGTGTCTTTGACAATCAGGGAATTGAGGCACTGTTGGAGGAAGACTGTACGCATATTATCGCAAGCGACGCGGGGGGCTTGCTCGGCCGTGAGGAGCGGTCTCACGACAGCCGGTTGCCCATGATGACCCGTATAGCCGGAGTCCTGATGAGCAATGTGCGCGATCTTCAATTGCGGTCGCTCCGGGAGAAACGCCGCGTCAGCGCGGGCAAAGACCAGGCGGTGGCCCGACGATCGTCGGCGCCTGACTGGGAAGATTTGGCTTCGCGCTATAACCTTGAAGCCGTCGTTTTTTTCCATATGAATTCAAATCCCAATGACGGTAAACCGGACCCCAATCAGCCCAGGCCGCTTCCGGCTCACCCGGATCAAGAGGAGATCGCGCATTTAAGAACGGATTTAGACCTTTTCAATCAGATCGAACAGGAGTCCCTAATCTATCATGGCTATCAATTGGCTGACAGATTCGTCAGGCGATTTATTCCTGGTTCATTTATCCAGGGGACGCTTATACCACAAGCGCCATTTCCCTTGGCCGGGTCCCAAGCCGAGCGAAAGAGGATGACGGAGATTTTGAAGGCTGGAGGAGCGAGTCTCTTTCGCCTGGGTAAGGTTTTTCCAATGGTGCGCTGCAGCATGCTGGGAGCGCTTCTGGTCTCCCTGGCGCTGTCGCTTTCCCAGATTTCCCTCGCTGAGGCGGGCCATTGGCTAATGAAAGCTTTGACTTGGGCGATCCGTCACCCATTCTTCGTTCCGGCAATTAAAATTCCCCTTGAGAGATGGTGGTCGAGCCTTGTCGTTTTTGGGTTCTTTTCCTTGTTGGGCTTTTTCTGGATTAGATGGCCGGCTATCGAGCTTGGGTTGATTAAGTTTTTTTTGTTGATTATGCGAGACATGGGTTGGCGAAGATACCTATACGCGACGCGCATAGCCTCAATCATAGGGTTGTTGCGATACAACATTTTATGGGTTTTTTGGTTGATGCCCCTTTTATTATCCTTGGTCGTGTGGTTAATCGCCGCGCTGCTTTGGATTATCGATGGATTTTTGTGGGCAAAGATTGGAAGAAGATAATGCCAACACTGCCCGATTTAGAGAGAGAGCATCTGCATTTGCACTGCATTTCATGTAAAAACAATTAGCTAAAAGAGAGATAAAATGATCCGACAATGTCTCCAATCAATTTGGGCAGTATCGGCTTGCTTGCAGATGTTCCGTGCAAGAAATTATTAAAACCGCGTGTCTTAGTATTTGCGGTATTTTTTTCAGGCATCTCTACTTTATGCGCTATCACAGATACCGAAGCAAGGCCGTCTAAAGCCGCAAAGGCATATTCTGGATTGACTAATGCTGATTTGAATGCCCACCCCAGCGCTTCGGGAAAAGATGTTATTGGCCTTGTTCAAGATCTAAAAAATCCCGACAAGGGAATCAGCGGCAGGGCTGCTCACTCTCTTATACAAATGGGACCAAGGGCCAAGGAAGCCGTTCCCCATCTGGTCGTTTTGCTCAATGATACGGATTTTTATGTGTGGGCCACGGCTGCTAAAATTTTGGGGCAAATCGGGCCTGTAGCACAAGCAAGCATTCCTGCGCTTGGCAAAAGCCTCAAGGCTCAAGATTTAGATGTAAAGTTTAACTCTGCGGAAGCCTTAGTCAACATCAGCCCAACTTCCAAAAAAGCTGTGCCTATTTTGTTGCAGGCTTTGGAAAGCGGTAATCCCGACTATCGGATTCGTGCGGCCATAGCCTTGGGAGATGTTTTACCCGTATCCCAAAAAATCGTTTCTGCCTTGGCCATGGCCGCTACTGATTCATGGGCAACGGTTCGTCGCGCTGCGGTTGAATCGCTTGGTAAAATCGGGTTGAAAGCTAAAAAAGCGGAAGCGGCTTTGATAAAAGTTCTCGATGACGAAGATGGTGAAATTCGAGCCAAGGCCGCCGACGCCTTGTCGGCGATTGGCACGCCTACCGCCAAAGAGGCCGTTCAAGAGTTTCGCGTCAACGAAAAAACGCGAAAACCACCGGTTCAAACGTACCAACCCTTAAACGTCAAATGATAGGCTTGTTTTCTTTTTGGTTTTGTTTTTTTGCTGCGTTTGCCCAGGCCTCCCATGTTCCTGATGAAGTGTTGATTAAATGGGAAAATTCTCCAACGCTAAGCACTTGGACCATTCCTGGGTCGGGAATCACAATCATCAGGGTTAAGAGGCTGGGGAACTCAGGATGGGAATTATGGAAGCTGCCATCGGATAAACACGTTGACACAGCGTTGCCTTATGTCGCAGTCCAAGTTGAGGCTGCCAAACGCAGGGTCATGTCAGGCCAAAAAAGCGATAAAGCTTTAGGTTCTCTAAGCTCCGAGCCAGGGATTGCCTCATACGCGGTCAATAACATTAATTACCCTTTCGGCCGCTTGCCTAACGATCCCCTAGTTCTCAATCAATGGCACCTCGACATTATCCAAGCTTACGGCGGATGGAAATTTGACGTGGGTGCTTCCACCCCTGTGACCATAGGTATTATGGACACGGGAATAAACATAGACCATATAGACCTTAGTTCTTCTACAGGCAAGATATGGACTAATCCGGTTGATTTGCCCGGAGGGGGCGATCAGGACGGTAACGGAAAGTTAGATGATATTTGGGGCTGGAATTTTGTATCAGAAAATAACGATGTTTCTGCGGATTGTGGTTACCATGGTAGCCTGGTGGCTTCCATCGCTTCTGCCATCACAGACAATGGCATCGGCATTGCGGGGATTAGCTGGGGAGCTAAAATTTTACCTCTAAAGGTTTTTAGTACTGCTAGTGCTTGCTCTGGGTCCGACGCGGATATCATTCAAGCAATTGACTATGCAATTTGGGTTTCAACAGCACACTCTTCATATACGGGACGCATGGTGATTAATATGTCTTTAGGGTGTCCACCTTCAGATGCTTGCGGTCTCCCGTGCACTGAGAGCCTGGCGGTACAAGACGTAATCAGTCGTGCGTTAAACAATAAAGTTACGGTCATCGCAGCCAAAGGTAATTGCGGCAATTCGGTCAAAGTTGTTCCGGCTGATTATCCTGGCGTATTGGCCGTGGGGGCGACTTCTCGAAGCGATTCTTTGGCGCCATTTTCAAGTATCGGAAGCGGTACGGACATGGTGGCTCCAGGCGTTGATATCTTTGGAGTCAATTCTAATGGCGGTTTTGGCAATAACGGTGATGATGGGACGTCGTTCTCAGCTCCAATAGTTGCTGGAGCCGCGGCTTTAATAATGAGTGCCTTACCATCTGCAACCACAACTCAAATTGAGAGTTTTCTTTTGGGTGGAGTTGATGACCTTGGTTCACCAGGACGAGATGATTTATTCGGGCACGGCCGACTTAACCTTTTTAAGACTATGCGCTTGGCGCGCTTCGGAACATTGGCTGATTTTGATGGCACGCACGAAGCAATCGCCGTTCCAAATCCTTTTAAGCCAAGCCCGTTTAGCCGAGTTATTTTTACCACGCCTCAGAATCTCGGCGGCCCCAACCCGCGCGTTCAGATTTACGATATCAGCGGGATGCTTATACGGGAGATCGAAGGTACAACGTGGGACGGCAGGAATGAAAACGGTACATTTGTAGTGTCAGGCGTTTATATTTTTCGATTAAAAACTGATAGCGGCAAAGCAAGTGGGCGTATTATTGTTGATGCTGGGAATTAACCTTTTCGTACTTTCGTACTAAGGTATGTTATTGGCGGTTACTTTCGTCTTATTTGAAGTTCGAAACGATCAGCCTCTGCGGCATTTGTTTCATAAATTTCGATGTCCTCGGGCACTGTCGAAACAGCCGCTGCTTGCCTGAACAATTGAGCAGCCTGCGCATAATCGCCTTTTTTCAAAAAAATAATCCCCGCATAATTCCAGGCTTGATCCAGGGACGGGTTGCGGCTGACCGCTTGGTGAAATAGAGGCAGCGCTTCCTCATATTTTCCCTGTCGGTAATACAATTCACCCAATAAAGCTGTTTTCCGGGCTGAATGCGGCGTGATCTCAATAGCTTTTTTCAGGTTGACCAGGGCTTCATCCAAACGTCCCTGATCTTTGTGCAAAATAGCGGCGTTAGCATAAGGCGTCGCCAGCGCATCCGCTCTGGCTTCTTTAATAAAGATGGGGCTGGCCTTGCTCAAGTAAAAAATTGTCATGAAAAGCGCCCCGGCGCCGATCAATGGTTTGAATTTTTTCTCCTTCATATAGGCCCAACATTGTTGGGTTCCCAGCGCCGCCAAAAGAATTAAGGGCGGAACAAGGGGATACCGGTATCTAGAAGAAACAAAAAAAGCCAGCAGGCTGATCGCATATGCCAGGAAGAAGAATAAGGGAAGAATCGCCGTACGCTTGGATTTTAAACTGAGAATGAATCCTAAAATACCCAAAGCCAAAAGCACCCCATAACCTAAGGGCACAAACCGTAGAAGCCAAATCCGGTCTTTGAAATATTCGATGCTGTGCGTGTCCAGGGGTTCGAGATCATTCACCAGAAAAACTAACTTTTTACCGAGGAGTTTTATCCACGCATTAGGGTCGGCCATGATTTCTTTGAGCCCCTCCTTCATCCAAAACCGGGACAGTGCCGACGGTTTTTCAAATTTGATTCCGGTTTTTCGTTCGGCGATTGTTTTGGCGCTTTGATATTCGCATTCCGGGGTCATGCAGAAAAAAGGGGTCGTGGCCGGATACCCTTTGGATGTTTGGGCGTTGGCCAGATAAAAAACCAAACCCGCATTGGCGGCAAAGGGAGTCGTGTCTTGGACCGCTAAGCGGTTGCGCAGCGCGGTCAAACCAAAGATTAATAGTGGACCCAACCACAATAAACCAACGCGCTTTATGGCCGCCGGCAAACCTTCTCTGCGGGCATACAGCAAGAATAGGCCAAAAGTGAAAAGGGGCAAGAACAAAACGAAATGGCCCCGGATTAAGGTCAAAAAGCTGAAGACGAGCCCGCTGAATAAAAACCAAGCGTTGCTTTTAAGGGCATGGGCTTGAATTAGACAGAAAAGGGCCAGCGTCGACAATAAAGCCGTTAACGTGGTTTTATCGAGCAGGGCGATGTAGGGCAGAGCCGGACCGTAGAACGCATAAAGGGCGGCCGAAATCAGTCCCGCAACATCGCCCCAAAGCTTTCTGGCGGAAAAAAACAGCAACAGGCAGATAGAAGCGTCGATAATAGCTTGGATGGGCCAAGCAATTTGGGGGTTGGTCCCCAGGGCTTTGTAAACCACGGCCAAAAAATAAGGATAAAGCGGGTCCTGGTAAAACATTTCCTTCCCAAAAAAGCCCGAAGCCGAAATTTGCCTGGCCCATGCGTCGTAGGCCTGGGCGTCAACGATCAGATTGACCGCCAGAATATCGTTTTTGACCAGATAGAGATAAGTTAAACGCAAGCCCAGGGCGATGGCGAATATTGCAATGGCCATCCAAACCGGATTTTTAGGGTCTACCCTTTTAATCTTGTTGGACACGTTGTTTTGAGTCTATCAAAGGAATATTCGTTTCACTTGTCGTCAAGACGCGCAAAGATTGGTCCTTGAAAATTTATTTTATGAGGTTAGGCTTATACCAGGACCACGAGCGGCAGTCTTTGACTGTTTAACCGGGATAGGCGTACGTATGGATCAAAAAATATTAATTGTCGACGATGATCCAGAAATCTGTCATGTAATCGGGCGCGCCTTCTTCAAAGAGGGATATCAGGCTTTCGAAGCATCAAACGGCGCCCAGGCCCTCGAAATTATGGAGAGGGAGGCGCTGAACGCGGCTATTGTGGATATGGTGCTATCCGGCCAAACCCCCGGCGACCAATTGCTTCGTGAGCTTAACTTTTTTAAGGAAATCCATCCGAATTTTCGTATCGTCCTCATCACTGGACATGCCGATAAATCGGAATTGTTCAACCGGTGCAGCACCATCGGGTTCGACGCCGTGTTTCATAAACCTCTTTCCCTGTTTGCCTTGACCGAAAAAATGGGCCAACTTCTGGGTGCCTCCGCATTCAATTCAGCCATGACCAACGGTAAAAGAGGTCCCAAAGGATGCAACGTCGATGGGAACGCACTATTATTGCAAAGCGCAAAAGACGGAGCTTCTACTTCATCAAACTTAAAATTTGTCAACGGTCATGTTTCACAAACTCGCTTTGGAACCGGTTCTAGTCGTCGCCTTTTCAGCATCATGATTGTCGGCGCTGTCCAATCCTACATGAAAAAGCTGGAAGACGGGGGGGCACACGGTGAGGAATTTTGCCTTTGGGCGGCGGACAGCGTCAATAAAGCCGAATCCATGCTCAACAATCATCTTCCGGACGCGATTTTGATTTATTTGGGGGAAAAATTAAATCAGAATGATATCGACCGACTTCTTTGGTTATTTAACCAAGAACCTTTTTGCGCGCTACCGATTTTCTGTCTGAAACCAGAAAACGACACAAAAATTCTGGAGCCCTCGATGACGGATGCCATCGAAACTCTCCCCGCCGATATCCCATTCGCGGACCTTATTCAGCGCATCAGGGTCGAACAGGCCAAGGTCAAACGTATTCAGGGTTTGGTTAAAATCGGCTGCGCTGTTTTTGACCCACGCCGATGTTTAATTTATTGCGCAGAAAAGGCCGGCAAGCCAGCAGAGCTTCAGTTTCAAATATTTCAATTAATTTTTTTCCTTGCCCTGCACCTAGGCGAACTTACCAGTTATGCCAACCTTCAGCTTCACCTTGGGATTAAGAAACAGTCAACGCTACGTAAAACCATCAGTGACGCCAAAAACAGCCTCCCTACCCATTTTAGGGATCATTTCGTTTTTAAACATCATCCCGGAAAAGGGTGCTCGTTAACAAGCAGTTTGCCGGAAATTTCCGACAATTTGAAACCACTTAAAAAATTCCAGCGCTGATCTTCAGTCCGCGAGGATGATTTTCCGAGGGGAAAGCGCTTGCTGCCGTTATCGATACTCCCTGCTCTAAAAAATCGGAAATTTCCGATTTTTTAGAGCAGGGGTCACCCCCCTTGACAAACCGTGCGGCCAGACAAAGGCTTAGGTAGCGGCGAATATCCGCTGGGAGAGAATTGATTTTTCTAAAGCGCCGGTTCTAAAAAGGTTGAAGGGGGGGATTATGCCTCAGAAAGTGCAATTTGCGTTATTAAATCGAATGACGAAATTAAAAATCCTGACTGGATTATGCCTGCCGGTCCTTTTTAGCGGCCTGCTTGATGCCCAGGACGTGCCCCAGACCATGAACGTCTCTGCGCGCTTGACGGACAGCGCCGGCGTTAACAAGCCGGATGCCAGCTATCCAGTCACCTTCTCCATTTGGGACCAAGAAACGGTGGGCGCCGGAACTCCACTTTGGCAAGAACAGCGCACAGTGACCACGCATGGCGGAAATTTTCAGGTTTCTCTAGGTGGCGTTACCCCCTTGCCCACCTCGGTTATTGGCGCTCCAAACCGTTATTTGCAGACCCAAGTTGGGTCAGAGGCGCCATTGGTTCCAAGAATTAAACTGCAATCCGTCCCCTTTGCCCTCAAATCGGACAAAGCCAATAAACTTGAGCCCAATGCCATGGCGCAAGGCAATTTAACGGTGGCAGGCGCGCTCTCAGCCGCCAGCCTTTCCGCTTCAAATTTAACGGCCAATCGCGTCTTAACTTCAGGCGGCGCAGGAAATTTAAACGCCGGCGCCGTCACCACAACCGAATTGGGACATTTAAGCGGTGTTTCCTCCAATATTCAAACTCAATTAAACTCAAAAGCCCCATCATCGCGCTCCATTGCCGCAGGAACCGGGCTGACCGGCGGCGGGGATTTAAGCGCGGACAGGACCATTTCCTTAAATTTAGGCAGCCCCAACACCTGGAGTGCTCAACAATCCTTTAATGCGGGTATTTGTCTCTCAGGAGACTGCCGCACCTCGTTTCCAGTGACCACGAGCCTCCCATGGACTTCGATCACCGGCATTCCCGCAGGCTTCTCGGACAATGTTGACAATATCGGAATCACAGCGGAAACGGACACCCTTCAATCAGTCGCCAATCGCGGCAATACCACGTCATCGGGCCTGACTGTCGGAGGGTTGGTCGTCAACGGAGTAATCGGCATCGGCACCGCAAGCCCGCAATCGACCCTGCACGTGGTGAAGGCGGTCGCGGGGCACGCAGTACAAATCGACAAGTCGGCGGCGCCGAGCTTTGGAGGAGCGCACGGGACACTCGTGTTGAGAAATCCCAACACGTCTAACGACGCCCAGTCCGACATTCTCTTCGCTCAGGCTAACGGCAATGGCGTGGCGGCCATCGTCGGCAGGAACGTCAACCAGGCAAACAACGATGGCCAATTCGAATTTTGGACGCGCAATGACGGCGGAATCTTCAGGCGGATGGTCATCAATCCGCCGGGCAATGTTGGGATCGGAACCGCCGCGCCAATTAGAATGTTGGATGTCAACGGCTCCGTGGTTATTCGCGGAGAGGCCCATCTTTTACCTGATGGCACGATTGATGGATTAAACGTCCGAGGCGCGGGAGCCTTTTCAGAAGCTCTTACTGCACGCAGTATTACAACAGGCGATATTACTGCCTCAGGGACGAAAAGTTTCATTCAAAAGCATCCCAACGATCCCAATAAGCAAATTTTGTATTACACACTAGAGGGATCGGAGTCCGGGACTTATTATCGAGGCACCGGACAACTCGTCAACGGTGAAGCAACCATTGAGCTTCCTGATCACTTCGGCATGGTTACCAGCCAATCAGCGCTTATGACCGCCCAGGTTACTCCGCTGGAAAACTGCCAGGGACTTTATATCGTCGAAAAAAGCCCGATCCGGATTGTCGTCAAGGAGATCGGTGGCGGAACCTCAAGCGCTCGCTTTGATTATTTAGTCCAAGGTGTTCGCATAGGCTACGAAAACGTCCCCGTCATCCGGGATAATCCGCAGCAGCCTTAATCATGAAAAAATTTATGCGCAAATTGAATACCTATAAAAAAATGAATAAAGTTGGTATCTCGTGGACAAACATTACACTTTCAGAAGGTTGCTGATGGCCATGACGTTATTCCTTCCAACGCCATTTTCAGGTTTTTCAGCGCCGGCTCCTGTGCCGATCGGTCAAGTCCTCGGTATCGAATTCGACGGCAACACGACCAATATGGTCCTTGAGGTGGACGGAAAGCTTGTCCTGGGCGGAACCATCTATTTACAAGACGGCATCCCCATTGTCATTGGGGATTTACTTAGCCAAAAGCGCAATCTTTATTACTATACGGCCTCCGTCCCTAAAAAATTAAAAATCGACGTCGGCGAAAAAGTTTATGCCCAATTCACGGACCCAGGCACGCCTGGTGAAACACAAACAAGACCCCTTGATATTGAAGGGCCCAAGGTGTTCACGTGGAGAAAAAGTCTACGAGGAAAACCTTTTGTTCCCAAGCGCGTCGCCGAGATCACGGCCATTCAAAACAAAAATGTTCTGATTGACCGCGGCTCAATCCATGAGGTCGACAAGAGAGACGTGTATGCAGTCTATGATACAAGCGGGCTCTACAAAGGCAAAATTGAGACTCGCGGCATCGGCGACTTTCAATCGACAGCTCGTTTCTATCATCCTGCTGAGGAATTTCGCAACACCTTTCGTCCAGCGATTGGCGACAAGGCGGTGCATATCGGCCGCCGCTCACCCATCAGCATGGGGTTCTGGGTGTCTTCCGCCAGGGCGTTTAAAAATAGCGACCCGGAAACCGAAGGTTACAGTGAAGGGCAGGGGGCTATATGGGAACTATGTTTTCGTGACGGCTGGAAAATTCAGGCCAATCTGGGCGTTCACTCGGATTCACAAAAAGACTTCGCTTTCGCTTCGGAAAATACAAAAACTTTTTTCACGCAGCCCTCCACAACCACGATCAAAGCGCCTGTCCCTGAAATAAAAACTCGTTTTTTCGGCCCTTTATCTCTAAGCAAAAATTTTTTCTATCCGAAATCCATTTCTCCTTTCCTGAGAATTGGAGTCGCGTTAGTACGGTCGGAATTAGTCTGGGGCACGGGAATCGACAGGTCGAGCCATTCTTATCCCACACGTTTGATCCCTAGCTTCGGTGCTGGCATCGAATTATTTTCCGGCAAATGGGTAAAAGGTTACGTGGGCGCCAATTATTTTTTCTCGTCTCCGCAAAATATCACAGCTCGCAAGAGTGCATTGTTTTAAATTTCAACTTATAGGAGTTCGGCATAAAGGGATGAAACGAACGAAGGATTAGCGATGTAAACGAAAAAAAGGAAAAGCCATGATGGGAAACGGGAGGGAAACCGATATTTTTGGCGTGGGCCAAACCAACTCAGGCCCGCTTGCGGCCAGAACCGCCCTCCTGTTTGCTATGGTTTTCATCGGGATGGGGACATTATCATTATTTGCGCAGGTCGTAGGCAGCGGCGATGCCGACCCTTCAGTCATCACAATGGGTGGTCACATTAATTTTGAAGCCACAAAAAGCACGACCATCCCTGCCGCAACCGAACCATGCTTTCCAGTAGGAGATATCGAAGTGACGTTTTCTTTGCCCAATTGCACCTACTCTGCTATCGTCAGCCCTCAGTTGCAGGGCGGGTCAGAAACAGGATTTAACCTTACGCCGTGCCCAGGGAGTCCCATCCGGGTGAGCGCTAACAATCAGTACCACATCAATAAATTTGTCAGCCCTCACCAGCATACCCAAGTCATTTCAGGGGGCCTTGGTGATAACCCGACAGGCCCCGAACCTTACCCTCCGGGAATTTATTCAATCACGGTAAGGGCCGCCGGGCCCGCAGACGCCCGTTGCCAAACAACGCCCACTCTTACCGCTTATGGCATGGATTGGCAACGCAGAGACGAAAATAACAATGTCTTTAATGAGGGTTTTACCGGCATCGCCAATATCGGTCAGCAGTTCACCGTCGGCACCGTGCTCACCAGAGTTTTTCCCTGCTCATCGCGGCAGCTTCTCATAAGAGCTTCACCGGCCAATCTGGAAGGAGGGCGCCGCCAAAAGATCGGTCCCCTAAAAATTCAATTGATCGGACAAAACGGCAATCCCGTTTCCGGGGCTTCCATCAGCTTTGCCACGACCACCGGCCAGAGCGCTTTCGTCAGCCCTAAATCCTCGGCAACAGATGCTAATGGTTTGGCCGGAACTTTTTTGACTCTTGGGGAATCCACCGGCACCTACCAGGTCACCGCCACCTCTCTTGATGCCACCTGCACAAGTGGAAAACAAGAAGTTTTCTTCGTGGCCCAGCAGACTCAAACCGTCCAAGAGGCGACGAAGCTCATCGCTCCTGTCGGTCGCGTTGCCGCCTCATCGGACACCTCAAAACCGGTTGATATCATCGCCAAGGCGCACAACATCAACGACGGCAAAGGAGAGCAAGGTCTTAATGTTGTCTTTACATTAATCGAAACTCCCGATGGCCCGACATCGGAGGCCCTGGGAAGCGATTTGACCAATCAGAAGGGAATCGCCAAGATTCAGTTCAGTGCGCTTGGCAGAAAGCCGGGGGCATATACAATCCAAGCCTTCTGCCAGGATTGCGAGCAGGGACAAACAGCGAATATCGAGGTTACCGTCATTGCGCCTGCCCAGATGACGCAAAAAGGCTCGGAACTCGTGCTTATCTTCAGAAATTTACAAATCCCTGACAGCGAAGGACGCGACAAGGACAACCCTGCCTTTGACGGCTTGTTTGTCACCAAAGATACCGATACGGTCTTTCCTCAAGAAGTCGGCGCCGCGAATACCAACGCCATCTTGACCTTAAAAGGCCCCGCTGACGGCCAGGGAACCTATCGAATTCAGGGAGTCTTCAACACCGGGGGGCATATCCACAATACGACCAGGCCGATCGGTAAAATCAACGGGCAAACCCAAGGCTCTTTTACCATCGGAGCCTCAAGCCAAACAACCCTGACTTACGTCTCCGGAGAAGTTTCGGGGCAGGAAATGATCGAATTCGCCATCGATGGAAAAACCCAGAAGGCCAAGGAGTTTGTGGATGTGAGGGTGGATGGGTTAAGGCGGCTCCCCAAACAAGGGCCGAATCATATTGCCTCTAGCAACGACAATTTGCACCCAGAATACACCTACGGCACCCAGGCTTTTATCGATACCCTCAACATCATTGCCACGGAATACAAAGTTAGAACCAGCAGTTTAGTTATATCCATCAACGACATGAGTCTTATCAATGGGGGGCTTTTTGACATCGACAGCAACTGGTCTGCGTCTCCGCGTGGGCATGTTTCCCATAGGACGGGGGAGGATGTGGATATAAATTCGCAGCCATTCGATGTTAAAAGAGAACGTGCAATTTCTAAGACAGATTCTCGTGCCATACAGCTACCAACCCAAATTTGCGAAATCATTAAAAGCAAGATCCTTGCCTGTTGCATGATCCCCGAAGAGCCAATCCACTACCGTTGTCCTTGCGATGCAACGGCCCAGGCTGATCCCTGCAAGAATAAATGCGTCACTTTACTGGAGGGAACGAAGTGCGGTCCATAACGGGAATTTTAAGCATTTTGATAATTTTAATGGAAACCCTGGGCGCAGAAGAAAAAAAATCCAGGGCTAATGAATTTGGCCTAGCTCAATCAAGTTCATCAACAGTCGCTGTTGCTGTCACCCAAGCTAAAGAGGGATATCATTACCAATACACGATTTCATATCCAACGGGCGACCTCTATTCTAATCCGTTTGGCCGCGTAGGTCAGTTTAGAGTGGACCTGCGACACAATCCCCTTGGGCATTCTTTTTTTTACCCTCATAGAGAACCAGAAACCGAACCCGGTGATGAACACGATAGAAATCTTGATGAGGTTCCGCGAGTTTATCCAGTCAAAAAATTAGCCCCTTTGCTATGGGACCATAAATATGTTTTGGAAACCCCCTATCACGGCTGGTGGACTTGTCCATCGTGGGCTGATAGGGAGGCTAGCGTAAAACCAGGGCAAAAATTATCTGGATTTATATTGATTACGAAAGAGCCGCCTGGCATCAGAAATTCTATGCTCAGGGCTTCGAATGAAACTGATTGGAATGAAGATTACTACCAAACAACTCTCGCCCCCGCCTCCCCTCCCGAGCCCTTCACGGCCAGCGCCTGGACCGCCCGGATGCTCTCCGATGTTGCCGAGGCCCGTAAGCTCGGCTGGATCAAATCCGATGACCAGTTGGACAAGATCAAAAAATTGATCGCAGATTTAAACACGCAAGACAAGAAGAAACTGAAGAAAGCCGTTAACGTCATAGAAAAATACGTCTCAAAAGAACACAAAGCTGGCCGATTAACCGATGAAGCGGATGCCTTAGTTCGGCTTAATGCTCTTTATCTGCTTAAGAGAATGAATCAAGAAGAAAAGGGCAAGAAATAAAAGGATTTTTCATGGGTAAGGGACACATTGCTTGGAGCCAGGAGGATGTAGCGGTCGATTAAGCCGCGAACGTAACAAATGAGATAGGAATAACAAAGGCCATGGGTAAGGGAAAAGTCGTCATATTGTTGCTGACCGGCATTCTGGCTGGCTCGAAGGCCTATGCTCTTCATCAAACGCCTGGGGTTGTCGAGCCTGGGGATAAAATTGCCCTGACCATACCGTTGACCAATGGCAGCGACAATGATGGCGACCTATCGAATGCCCGGACTATCGTTATTTCCGCGCCTGCCTGGTTGACTCTCCTTCCGACATCGTTTACAGGCCCCGTGGAGCTTCCCACTGGCGAATCGGTTGACTTTATTCTTCATTTTGAAATAAACGGTTCCTTTACTCCCGCCCAGGCCGCCGCCCAGGTCGTCGTTGAGGTCAAAACCGATGTTACGAACCTCAACGCCACGCTTTATCGCTGGCATTTCCGCACTTCAAACGGGTTCAAAACATCAAATGCCGAATGCCTAGACGAAGAAGGCGGTTCCTACGGCGGCGCGTTATCTCCCGATACCGAGCCTCCGGAAACTACGCTTTCATTCATCGGCCCGACATTTACCGACAGTCAGGGCGCTCTATTCATTTCTTCATCTACAGCGCTTAGTCTTGAAGGTATAGATGCCATTGTCGTGGACGCGGTGACCTCGGAGGTGGCTTTTACCGGGTTTAAGCTTGATCAGTCTATCGGGGACGTCAATCTCTTGGATGTTTTTGTAGGCACCTTTACAGTTTCGGCTTCAGGGAGCCACTTCATTGTTTTTGGCAGTTCGGACAATGCGGGCAATGCCGAGTCCGTAAAAATCAGCAGCTTTATTGTGGACGTTCAGGCTCCGGCAACCCCTTCAAGCCTGCTGGCCGGTGGCGCCAATCCTTCTCCTTGGAGGAACATTTCGACTTTTACGGTAACTTTGTCCGGCTCGGATGACGCTTCGGGTGTGGGTGGGGCGTTTGTCAAGCTGGGAGAAGCTCCTGCATCCCCGAACGATGGTAGTTTCATGTCAAATTTCACGTCGTTTAATTTCACGTCGGGCAATTTGGTCAACGGCAGCAACCCACTGTACGTCTGGCTTGCCGATAATGTCGGCAATACGGACAATGCAACGGCTCAAATCGTCAATTTGAGATACGATGATTTAAAACCCCAATCAACGGCGGCTGTGCTGGTATCCACGTTTTCCGTGGGGCCGATCCCGGTGAGCTTTGCGTCTTTCGATCAAAACGGCACGGTGGGCAGCGGGATGGAGAGGACATTTTTATGGTTTAGGCGGGATAATAACGACGACGGGATACTTGGGGATTGGCAGCAAACAGGTCTTGAGATTCTTGGGAACACGGGGAATTTCATATTTGAGATTCCCGGATTACAAGACGGCAATTACGAGTTTTACACTCAGGCTAAGGATATTGCCGGAAACTTTGAGGATGCGCCGTTAAGCACGACGCCGGCCAAGGCCGGGGCCTTCTTCGACGCTTCGTCTGCGGTCATATCCAATGTCCAAGTGCCGTTGATCGCTTCTAATTTCGCGCAAATCGTATGGACCACGGACGACCGGACGACGGCCTTGGTGGAGTATTCAACAAACAGCGCTTTTCCGATTGGTTTGACCAAAACCAAAGCGGTCGGCGTTTCAACAAGAACGCACGGGGTTTTCATCGATTGTTCGGTTTTGTCTCCGGCTGTGATTTACTTCAGGATTACGGCGATCAACAAAACAGGGCTGATAACAACATCTCAAACCGGAAATTTCACAACGCCGGCCAATGTGTTTATTCCGCAGGATATTTTCGGGGTGGTGGATGTGACCAAACCCATCGCCATTTCCGTCACCAATCCAGGCGTGACCATGGCCACGGTTACCATCAACGGACAAACCGTTTTTCTTGTTTTAAGCACGTCATCAGCGGCCCAAGTGTTTGTGGATACCGGGACAGTGGCCCAGGGTGAGAAAAACGTCAATATCAGCTTGGATGGATTCGGGTTTAATCAAAGCGTATTAATCGACACGGCCCAGAGAACCGCAAGGTTGGCGAGATTGTCCATCAACTCAGGCGGAGGTTTCAGCGAAGCCATCGGACAATCGCAAATGGAAATCGCTATTGGGGAAATCGGGCCAGGGCCGGACTCTTCTATCAGCACGACGGGGTATTTGGCCTCAGGGGCAAACCACCTCTATACGGGCTATTTTGCGGGCATCGACCCGGTTGCTCCGGGAGCCATAACCGATCTTTTAGCCCAGCCTCAGGGCGAAGGAAGCGTCCGGCTTGCTTGGAGCGCTCCGGGTGATGATGCGGGCGTGGGCACGGTCATGAATTACGATATCCGTTTTGCGAGTTTTGCCCTTTCTGCGGAGAACTTTGGTCAAGGCGTTAAAGCCCCCAATCCTCCATCGCCTATTGCTGCACCGGGGAATCAAGAATTTGAAATTTGGCGGGCGAGCCCGAACTTGCCCTGGCTTCTCAAGTTCCCGGCATTACGATCCACCACGTTTCCACTGTAACCGTCAATCCGGCCGTGGCCATTGCCACGAGCGCGGCCGCGGTCCAGGGTCTGATTTTAGCGGGCAATTTATTCGACATATTAAGTCCCGATCCTTCTTTGCCCGGAGGCGCGACGCTTAATTTCCGCTATCAGGATTTAGGCAGCGATGCTTTGGAGCAGGAATTAAGGGTGTATCGTTTTGACACCGCTGTTTCCATGTGGCAGCTTGCGGCTGACGTAGGGCCGGATACGGCCAACAATCTTTTTAGCGTGCCGCTTAACCACCTTTCTTTGTTTGCGGTGCTTCTTAAAGATCGGATCGCTCCGGTTACATCCTTAAATTTGCTCGAAGGACCTAAATTCGTATCCACGTCAGGACAAGTCTTTATTTCAAGTCAAACAACCCATATTCTCTCGGCCAGCGACCGGCCCTTGGGCAAGCTTGCGGGATCTGGGGTGCTGGGTACGGAATTTAGAATTGACACCACGGTCGCGCCTTTTGAACCCTATGTAGCAGGTTTCGCCCTAGCTTTTCCTACCGAAGGATTCCATACCATTCAATTTAGAAGTTTTGACTTGGCCCACAATACGGAACCCATTAAAAGCGCTTCCTTGGGCACCGATGCGACAAGCCCTGCCATTTCTTTGGCTTCAATAGAACCGAACGTTCTTTTGCCCGGCGGGCTGGCCGTGCGCGGTCAAACGGCGTCCGTCTTGATTAAGGCATCGGACCCGATCAAAGAAAGCGTCGCTTCAGGAGTTTCTTCCCTTTCATTTGGGCTGAATCAGACGACAAGCAGTTTTGTTGTAGGTTCGAGTGCGACCATTACTCTGGGGCCGGGCGTCCATCAATTGCGCGTTATCGCGCTAGATAACGTGGGCAATGCGCGCAACCAAGTGTTTACCATCGTCGCGGGGGACGAACTGCCGCCGCGTACTGTTTTAAGCGAAGGCAGCCCAAAATTTACGGCTATTGATAATGCCGAACTTGTCTCCAGCGCGGTCACTCTAGATCAGTCAGCTTTCCCTGTGACTTTCGTATCGCCTCAGAGCCTCATGGTTTTAAGTTCGATTGATGATTTCCGGCAAACAGGGGATAGTCAGGGGGTCGGCGTCTCCAGCATAATCGTTGGTTTGGACGGCCTGTTTTCTTCAACCTTTACCAATCCCAGTCCGGCTATCGGACAAACATTCGTCGCCAGTTTTAATTTCGTGGGGGTTCCAGATAGCGTATATAGCTTCAGGTTTGCAGGAATCGATGTTTTGGGTCAAACTGAAACGCTTTCAACGCGCACCATAGCCATAGACAGCCTGCCCCCCTTAACCCGGTTGGTGGCATCAAGACCTCTTTTTATGGAAAACGGAATGCTCTACGCCACTAGCAAAGATACTTTCGCCTTTGTGGCGACGGATAATCTTTCCGGCATTGAGCGCATCACATTTAAGATTGATGATGGCCCGGATCAGGTTTTTACGGGAGAACCCTTCTCGATTGCGCAAGAAGGGACTCATGTGGTGAGTTTCAACGCCGTGGACCGTCTGGGGCATCAGGAGGGGTTGCAGCAGGCGACCATAGTCATCGACAATTCGCCGCCTACGTTCTCCGGGACGAATACGGTCTTGGTCCAAGCTGAAGACCCTAAAAATATCCTCGCCGGCATTGAGGCGGCAGGCGGCTTGGCGCGTCTCATCACAACGACGATAACCGTTTTTTCGCCGGAAAATATCGTCTGGAATATGGGCTTTGAAGGAGACTCTTTGCCGGGCAGCGATCCTCAGTTTGCCGTCTTTAAAAGGGACGCCAATATCAGCGAAAGCGTGCAAGACGGCATCTATAAAGTCAGTTTTACCGGTCCCGTGCCGCGCGATCCGGTTCAATACATTCTGAGCATGTTTTCCACCGGCGTCAACGCCTCGGTCGGCTTTACCGTGGAATTGAGAGTGCGGGCGGTCGATGACGCCGGTATGTTCGTTTCCATATTTGCGCCCCAGGTTGATTCTACGCTGGGAATATCAGTGACGCCCTTTTCGAGGGAAGTGTTTATGAGACCGCGCTTCGGCCAACTGTTCTTTCCCAACATCGATCCCAGGGAGTTTCACGTATACAGGCTCGTCTATAGGCCGGATAATGTGTTTAAGCTTTTTGTCGACGGCATGGAAACCGTGGTATCGGATTACAAAGACCCGGCCGCTTCCTTCGGCCAACAAATAGACAATCGCTTGCGGGGGGCCAATTTTTCCATCAGCGGCTCGGTTGAAATCGATTACATCCGCGTCAACAACCAGGAAGCCCGCGAACCTCCGCCGCCGACGATCGAGCTTGCGGGCAGTCTGGCGGGGACCGTGGAAACCCCGTTCATCGAGTTCACCGAGGTGACCAAAATAAACAATTTCCAAAGTGTGGAAAATCCAAGGGAGGGCAATATTGTTCATGAATTCAGCACTGATGGATTCAATTACCGGCCGGTCGCTGATTTGGGCAATGCTGATCCCTCCTCCAAGAAGGTCAAATTTCGCTCAACGTTAAGCCGGAACTCCTTGGCTGAGGTTTCCCCTGAACTTGATTCGTTCTCATTTGAATTAAAGCGTCAGGTATTGACCACAGTTCGCGCAATCAATCCCACAAAGTCGAAATTTGGGATCAACTTTATTTCCTCGGAGCGTTTGATCGCTATGCCCACCGTCACTGTGTCCGGCATCCAGGCTGTTGATGGTAATACGCCGCCCAGTTTTCTCTGGAACTTTACGGCCACGACAAGGCCGGATGACCCGGAGGGCATACACGCGATCCGCATTGAAGGCCAAGATTTGGCCGGAAATACCGGAACTGACGAGACCGGAAGCATCGCTTTTGACGCTACGAATCCCGCTATCAGCGTTCAATCCCCGTTAGCCGGACAAGTCTATGTAGCTGCCATAAGTTCGATTCCCATTGAGTTTGCGGTCAGTGATCTTGATCCCAATCCAGTTATATCGGCGCAATTGGTTCAGGTAGAAAACAGGGGGCTTTTACGCGGCCCCACGGTTTTAACCGTTATTGCTGGAGACAGGATCAATCCGCTGAGTATAGATGACGGTATATGGAGTTTCACCGTTTCAGTCCAGGATTGGGCGCTGAATGTTTCAAGCGCGGCAACCGAGCCCTTCGAAGTTATTCATGATATCCTGGCGCCTAGAACATCGCTGGCCATCGGCGCTCCCAAGATACCGGCTTTTGAATTGTCCGCGCCCCCGTCTCCCGACCCGATTACCTTTGTCACGAAGCAGACCACGTTTACTTTTAGTTCGATTGATGATTTGGTTATCTCGGGCGACAATCAAGGTTTGGGCGTGGCGACCCAAACCGTATCCGTCAACGGTGTGATTCGCTCGATATTCGTCGATCCGTCTCCAAATCAGGGGCAAAGTTTTATTTCGCAATTGCTACTTTCCGGGGACACGGACGGCATTTATGCCGTGGGCTTCTTTGCCGAAGACGTGATCGGCAATAAAGAGACAGTTCAAACAACAACCGTGGCCGTGGATAACAGCCATCCCTTGACCTCGGTTCATATCTCAGGACCGCAGTTCAAGGCGATAGGGGATGTGCCCGACGCCGTGGGCGGGCCGTTGTTTATCGCCACGCATAGTTTGATTTCTTTGGATGCCGTTGATCCTATCGTCAACGGCGTGGCATCGGGGCTTCAAGAAACGAAATTCAGCATTGACGGCGGGGCTTTTGAGGTATTCGCCGCGAGCTTCACCTTGCCCGAAGGCAAAAGAACTGTGCTCATCACAAGCAAAGACCGGCTTAATAATGAAGAACCCGTCAAAACAGTCGAAGCATCCGTTGATCAGACCCCTCCTCAAACTTTGGTGTCTTATATAGGGCCCGCGGCGTTCCCCGACCATCCTGCCGACGCCCAACCTTCTGACGTGGGCGCTTTTATCACCGGAGATACAAAGATTGCTCTTTCGGCCCAGGACCCGGTGACCCAGGAAGTCGCATCCGGGGTCAAAGAAATCAAATACAGAATCAACGGCGGAGAATTTTTGGTTTATAGCGGCAGCTTTACTTTGCCTTCTCAAGGCGTTTATTTAATCGAGTATTTCGCCAAGGACCGAGTGGACAATGCGGAAGCATCCCGCTTCCTTAAAGTGGCGGTGGATAACACCGCGCCCGAGACAAGCCTGGCCGTGGGCCAACCATTGTTTGAGGCTTTTGGCGAGACGTTTATTACGCCTGAAACCCCAATCGCGCTTAGCGCCGTTGACCCCCTCGTCAACAACGCGGCTTCCGGCCTTCAAGAAATTCTTTTTGCCGTTGATCAAACTCCGATGGCGGTTTATTCCTCCACCTTCACTTTAGCCCAGGGCACGCATACGGTGAGCTTCCTGGCCAAGGATCGTCTCGGCAATACGGAGGTTATGCAAAAGAAAATTTTCCATGTCTCGGCTTTGCTGCAGCATGCTTTGGTAACCGGTCAAGGAGCCTCGGATTTAGACGGCAATGTCCGCATTGAAGGGAGCGTCGCTTCCTCGGGCGCTTTTACGGCCAACGGCAATCCGGTCAGCGTATCCAGCGTCATTGCCTCAAGCATTCGTTTGGTCGGCAATGCCGTCATCGAAGGCGATGCTATTTTGACTGCTGGAACCACGGATCAGATTGAGCTGACCGGTAATGCCTCCATCAAAGGATCGCGGCTGGTCAATACTGCTTTGGCTCCTCATCCAAGTCCTATAGATTTGGCGGTGCTGCTGAGCAACATAAGCCAATCCAATAACAATCATCTGATTCCCAGCCAGTATTTGGTCAACGGCTCCTTAGTTGTTAAGGACCAAACATTGACGCTCACCACGGGCCAATACCTTATCAACGGCTTGGAGGTCGCGGGCAATGGGGAAATCAAAGTCCAAGGCCCCGTAGCTCTGTTCGTGCGCGGAGCCATCATTTGGGAAGGCAATGCCGCAGTCAACAGTTTGGGTGAATCCGGGAACCTGGTTATTGTGTCCACTTCTTCGACTTTTCTGGCTAAAGGCAATGTGGAGGCTGCGGCTTTTGTGTATGCGCCGTTATCAGCAGCTTCAATAGATGGAAATGTGCGCTTGGCCGGGCATGCTTATTTTGCCTCTGCCTCAATCAAAGGCAATCCCATTCTCTATGCAACCGATGGCCTATTGCCGCCTAAAGAGGGGAGCAATCAAAACAATGCCGGCAACGATGATGGAGGCTCGAAAAAAACGGCAAGCCTGGCATCCGCGCCTTCGCAATTTGGTCCTGACCCTGCCTTTAAACTTGGAGAGGCCTACGCCTACCCCAACCCGGCGGCAGGAGGAGCCAGGCCTATTATTCACATTGAAACCGGCATGGCTGATTCAGCGCGTATCCTGATTTATTCGATATCCGGGGAGCTTGTCCAGGAAACAAACCTAAGCGGACAGCCCCAAGTCATTGACGACGGGCAAGGCCCCCAATACGCCTATGAATGGGGCTGGGACGGGCATATTCCCTCAGGAACTTACTTTTATCTGGTTGAAGCCAAAAAAGATTCGGAAGTCTTAAGGGCAAAAGGCAAATTTTATGTCATCAGGTGATAATCTCATGACCAAGCATGTATACCCGCCACAGCAACCGGCGCGAAAGGACAGAGCTTGGCTGGTGGCTGTTTTGGTTGCCTTAGTTTGGATTGCGGCTTTAAGCCTATCCCTTTTTGCCCAATCATCCCAGAAAACAGGGGCCGAGTTTTTGAATATCCCGGTAGGAGCCCGGCCCGTGGGCATGGGCGGCGCTTACACAGCCTTGGCCAATGACATTTCCTCTTTGCACTGGAACCCGGCGGGATTGGCTTTAATGAATCAGCCTGAAATCGGGGCCATGTATTCCCAATGGCTTTTAGACAGTCAATACAATTTCCTGGGATTAGGATACCCTCTGCCACAGGGGAAAGGAACCCTGGCCGGCTCCATCAGCGTTCTTTCCCAGGGAGAATCCCAATCCAGGGGACAAAACAGGGAGAGAACAGGCTCGATCAAAGCCCAGGATCAATCCTTATCCTTGGGTTATGGCAGAAAAATAGGCTTTATCCGGGCAGGGTTAAATACAAAGCTCATTCAAAGCGAGATTGCCGGGTTTATGGCTAATAGTTTTGCTTTTGATTTTGGCTTCATCGTTCCCTTGCGTACTAACCCCATATCCCTGGGTCTAGCCTTGCAGAACGTAGGCCCAGGGATTCGATTTATCGAACAGCGCGATCCATTGCCGTTAAGCCTTTCAGGAGGGTTAAGCTACAGGCTCCCTGTGGGCATTGCCTTGGCTTTAGACGTCAAACAACAGCTCTACAGCCATAAAACCAATATCAATATCGGCACGGAGTATCAGGCCCTGCCGGTCCTGAGCCTGCGCGGAGGCTATATCGCCGCCCTGGGCCAACAAGTCCCCCTCGCCGGCAACGGGGGATTAGACGGAATCTCAGGAGGCGTCGGCTTCCGTTTGATGGGAGCGCAGATTGATTACGCCTTCAAACCCTTCGGGCTGCTGGGGGATACGCATCGGGTGAGCCTGTCGGTCCGTTTTTGACCAGGATATGAGTAAAAAATTAAAGCAGTTAGAAGGTAAGTTGCCGAAGCTTCATGCAGCCTACAATCAAAACGACTGGTATGATGCCAGAAATATTCTGAGTGCTTTGATTAACACTGTTTAAGGTTTGCAGTGAACAGAAAGTGGACCATTGAAGCCATTAAACAGGTGGCCAGAAGCCGGGGAGGCGATTGCCTATCAGCTGCCTACGCCAACGGCCTTACAAAGCTTTTATGGCGATGCGCGAAGGGCCATACGTGGCAGGCTATTCCACGCAATGTGTTGTATCTGAAGCGCTGGTGCCCCTTGTGCAACGGCAAGATCAAATTAACGCTTGAAGAGATGAGGCGGATCGCCCGATCCCAAGGCGGCGACTGCTTATCCGAGCAATACGGAAACGCCCGCACGCCCTTGCTTTGGATATGCGCAAATAAGCACCGGTGGCGTGCGATGCCCTACGAAGTGAAAGCCGGAACTTGGTGCGGCCGGTGCGCCGGAGTGGCCAAATTGACCATCCCGGAAATCCAGGATATGGTCCGGCCCAGGGGCGGCATCTTAGTTTCCCAAAATTACGTTCGCTATAAAGAGCCGTTGGAATGGATGTGCGGCCAGGGCCATCACTGGAGGATGAGCCTGCGCACGGTCAAACGGGGATTCTGGTGCCCTTATTGCCGGAAGGTCAAAAGAAGCCAGCCTGTTTTTCAAGAAATCGTCCGCTTGATTGAATCCAAAGGCGGCATTTGTCTCACAACGAAGCCGATTTCCCTGCACGCCAGGTCTTGCCTGAGGGTCCGCTGTCCCAGGGGGCATATTTGGCGCCCCAGAATATTGGCCTTACAAAAGGGGCACTGGTGCTTGCGTTGTCTAGGATTCGGCAAGACAATAGACGAAATGCAAGAAATGGCCCATCGGCACCATGCCCGATGCCTTTCCAAGGTTTATCGCAATGGAAAAACCATGCTTCGTTGGGAATGTTCGATGGGACATATATTTTGGGCCTTACCTAGGACACTGGAGCGTCGATTCCAATGCCCCCGGTGCGATCCGGAAAAAGGAAATCCTTACACCTTTGAAATGATTGAAAAAATTATCACCGATAAAGGGGGCAGGTGCCTGACCGGAGCATATGAGTTCACCAACGCCTTAACGCGTATGGCGGTGGAATGCGGCCAGGGCCATCACTGGGAACCGTTGGCCGCATCTTTAAAACGCGGCTCCTGGTGTCCGTATTGCGCTGGTAAGGTCAAAAAGACCATTGAGGAGATGCACCATTTGGCTCAAACCCGCGGAGGTTATTGCCTATCGGATCAATACGTCAATAATCAAACTCCTTTGCTGTGGCAATGCCGCCAAGGTCACCAGTGGCGGGCCAAACCGCATGGCATTGCCCGGGGTCATTGGTGCCTCATTTGCTCCGGCCACAAAACAAAAACCATTCAGGATATGCGCACGTTAGCTCGGTTAAAAGGAGGCGCTTGCCTCTCCAGGATTTATAGCAATAACCATACGCCGTTAAAGTGGCGATGTGGGGAGGGACACGTATTCTTCCATAGGCCTAACGATGTGGCGCAGGGAGGTTTATGGTGTTCCCGTTGCAGAAAATCCCGGTCTGTTGAAAAGCGCCGGCTAAACAATCTATGGCGCAATAATTCGGTTCTAAAGTCCTGATTGATCAATGAATCCCATTATGAAAATTTCGTTTAAAGGCTAAATCCAGGCGGTTAAAGCCAGAATCCGCCTGATCCGGTCCTTCGACCAAATCCCCACGCATCAATACCAGGGCTATACGCTCATCCTACAGGGCAAAATTCAAGGTCAAGAGAGGCTTTTTCGCGTGGCCATAGGCCCCAAGGCCCATGAAAAGCATCGTTTTCGCATAGAGGATAAATTATCGGGAGAAGGAGCCCCTATCCCCGATACCCTGAAAGAATGGGCTGAGCTTTATCAGGTTAGCGGCTTGAAGTTCTTGGAAAGAAGCCCCACGCCTGATAATGAACCACCGCATCCCGATGGAGGCATTGCCCCGCCTTTACCCGTTTACCGAGCCAATGGCCACTGTAGGCTGGATAAAACGACCTGGGAAACACAATGCCAGCGATGTCCTTGGGGTTTGAGCATGGTGACAGAGATTATTCTGGACCACTGGAATCCATCAAAAAAGTGCTGGCGTTTTGAAACCCACTGTTACGGTCCCAAAGATTGCCCCCGTTATAAAGCAGGGTCTCCCTACCGGGTTCCCGGTAGAAAGTCGGGTATGGTTTTTCTTGATGATGACGTTGAGCGCGTAGAGCGGGGAGAGAATCCAAATAAAGCAAATTTTTAGGCTGTTGGCCTGTGTCTGTGCGCTATAATTTCAAGCGATGTTCGGCCTTAGGCTCGGCTCTCCCAAAAAAAGCCTCCAAACGCTCTTAAACTGCGGCCTAGATGTCCCTGAAGGGCTGCCCCAAGAGATTCTTTCCTTCGGCAAAAAGGCTTTAAAGCCATTGGCTGCCATTATGCTGGATAAAAAGTTGCATAACGCCGAATGGCCCAAAGGCTGGGCCCCTATCCATGCCATGTACCTTTTGGGCGCTTTGGGAGAGCCCGATGCCTTGCCTTACTTCGAGAAGCTCTTTAGTCTCGATCTTGATGATGGGTTTTCGGACTTCATCACGGAAGACGGCCCGGCGATTTTAGCCGGCCTTGGTCCAGGCGCCATTTCCGGCATCAAGAGGCTGGCCCGTCTAAAAAGTCTTGATCCCTTTAAC